>JBFGJV010000047.1:0-17095 GCA_041577015.1 Myxococcota bacterium | reverse complement strand
GCTCGGCGCGGCCCTCCCCGACCCCCAGCGCGAGCTCGATCGGGAAGCGCGCCTCGGAGCCGGTCGAAACCTCCGACGCGGAGAACTGGAGCGTCACCTCCAGCGGCTCGTCGTCCCCGAGCAGGACGAGGCGGCCCTCTTGGATCGCCACCCGGCCCGCGCGCAGCGCCATGCGGGGTTGGTCCCCGGCGGCGTTCGCCGCCGGCGCTTCGTCGCGCGCTGCGGGCGAGCCGTCGCGATGCAGCCGCAGGGTCGGCGCGCGGGCCTCGAGGGCGCCGAGCGTCCACCCCTCCGTCTCCAGGGCGAGGTGGGCGAGCGTGAGCTCGGGCAGGCGCAGGTCGAGGGGCGCGGACTCCGACGCCGGGTCCACCACGCGGAGCCGACCTTCGCGCACCACGATGCGGTCCACGTGCAGCGGCCAGCCCTGGGCGCTCGCCTCGTCCTCCGCCCGGGCCGGGCCCTCGCCCCCGAACGCCAGCGGCTCGAGCCTCCCGTCCTCGGCGCGAGCGAGACGCAGCGTCGTCCCGTCCAGAGCGATGCGCCGCAGATGCAGGCGCCCACGCACCAGCTCGCTCCAGGCCACGCGCACCAGCAGGCGTTCGGCCCGGAGCAGCGCTTCGTCATTGCCTTCCGTGGGCGCCGCCGCGCCTGGGGCTCCGATCACGACTCCGTCGAGCACGATCCCGCCACGCAGCAGCGCCAGGTCCACGTTCGCCACGCGCACCGGGCGTCCCAGCGCGTCCGCGAGCTGGCTCTCGAGCGCCCGCTCCAGACCCAGGGGCAGCAGAGCGCGCAGCACCGCGCCGAGCGCCAGCGCCACGACGAGGACGACTGCGAGCCGCCCTCTCCAGCGGGAGGGAGGGCGCTCGGACTTCGGTTCCGGATCGCTCGGTTCGGGGGGCATCATGAGAGGCGAAGATTGTGCCGCAGCCAGGCCGGCCGTCGACGGCTCAGCCCGCGGCTCGCGTCCAGCCCGCCTCGGTGAGCTTCTCGCGCAGGAAGGCGCGGGCCAGGTCCAGGTCGCGCTCCAGCGTCGCCGTGTCCCGGGCGGCAGCGGTCGCGGCCTCCTCGAGCTCGAGCTCCTCCACCACGCGCAGCACGAAGGCCTGGCGCCAGGCCGATGGCAGCACCTGGAGCGCGCTCGCCAGCAAGCGGCCCGCCTCGAGCGAGGCTCCCTCGTCTTCGGGCGTGGGCAGGTCCAGGTTGGGGAGCACGTCCTCTGCGCTCAGGTAGAAGTCCGCCTGGTGGAAGTCCAGCTGCTCGCCTCCCAGGGTCGAGACGCGCTCCTCCGGTCGCATCTCGGGAACGTGCTCCTCCAGGTGCACGGTCCGCAGCCGCTCTCGTTGCGCGCGCTGCACCTGCTCGCGCAGGGACCGCACCAGCAGGCCGAGCAGCCAGGGGCGGAGGTTCGTGCCCGGCGGACGGGCCTCGAAGCGCTCCACGGCGCAGAGGATGGCGGCGTCCACCACGTCCAGGGGCTCCAGCTCGTTGGGCATGAGGTCGCCGCCTTCCTCGAGGGCTCGCAGCTCGCGCGCGGCGAAGCGCTCCAGCGCGGGCACGTGATCCCCCAGCGCCTCGACGCGCGTCTCCGCCTCCGCTACCGGCGCCTCCTCCAGTCGCCGGGCCAGCCGAACGCGGAACTCGCGCGTGGCGCGGCCCCAGTCGCGCTCGGCGCGCAGTCGCTTCTTCTCCTTGTCGAGCGCTCGCTCCAGCTCCTCGAAGGCCAGCCGGATGGCCTCCTTGGCCTCCTTCGACTCCTCGTGCACCGCCAGGGTGCGAGAGGGGATGCGGAGCGAGAGAGCCGCGCGCACGCGCGGCTTGGCACTGCGCGCCGCGATCACCGCGTGAAGATGGACGCCATCGTCCGGAAAGCGCCGCGTGCGCCGCCGCAGCCGCGCGACGCGCCGCTCGACCAGCGCCTCCACCCGCTTGCGGTCGAGCCCGTCGCCCTTGATCGCCAGGTTGTAGGTCATCCCGCCTCCGGCCGTCCGACTCCAAGCTAGGTCTGCGCCGGGGGGTGTCCAGCCCCCGGACGTGTGTCGCGGGGCCCGGCAGAAGGGCCTTCCAGCCCGGCGTCCTTTCGTGGTAGAAGACGCGGATGCGCGCGGGATCCAAACGCCGGTTGGGAGCGCTGGGTGCGGTCCTGGCCCTCTCGCTGTGCCTGGCGCCCACCCGGGCGCCGGGCCTGGAGCTGGAGGCCCCGCAGCGCTTCCTCTCCGAGCTCGATGCGCTCAGCTGGAACTTCCTGGTCTCGCTGCTCGCCCAGCAGGAGCCCGCGCTCCAGCTTCCCACGGAGCCGCTCGACGCGCCGCCGTTCCCCCTGGTGCTCCTGAACCAGGACCCGAATCCCCTCCGCGAACCCGGCTGCAGCTTCCGGAACCCGGCCGGCTGCTCCGTGGACCTCGACCTGCTGAACGACCTGCGCCCCGGCGGCAATGGCCAGTTCGGGCGCCGGGACTTCCTCGGGATCTGGATCCCCGACGTGGGCATCGAGCCCATCGCGTTCGGGGACCTGATCTGCGGCACGAGCGTCGGGCTCTCCGACCCGTTCCGATGCAGCGGGCCGAGCGCGGCGGTGCCCGAGCCCGGCGGCGCCCTCGCCTTTGCCGCCGGGCTGCTGGTGGCCGCCCGTCGTCTCCGCCGTCGCTAGGCGGGGCCCTCGCCGCGCTCCAGCTCGGTGCGGATCTCCCGCTTCAGGATCTTTCCGGTGGCGCCCTTGGGGAGCTCGGCCACGAACCGGTAGTCCGCCGGGTGCTTGTACTTGGCCAGGTTGCGCTCCACGTGGGCGCGCAGCTCGCGCTCGTCGAGCGACTGGCCGGGCTTGAGTGCCACCACCGCGCGCACGCGCTCCCCCTTGGCGGGGTCCCGGGTGCCCACCACGGCGGCCTCGGCCACCTGGGGAAGCTGGTAGATCACCTCCTCGATCTCGCGCGGGTAGATGTTGTATCCGCCCTTGATGATCATGTCCTTCTTGCGGTCGACGATGGTGAAGAAGCCGTCCTCGTCGCAGTGGCCGATGTCTCCGGTGTGGAGCCAGCCGTCCCGCAGCGTCTCGGCGCTGGCCTCGGGCTTGTTCAGATAGCCCTGCATGATGTTCGGTCCGCGCACCACGATCTCGCCGTCCACGCCGGGCGGGAGCTCGTGGCCCGCTTCGTCCACCACCTTCATCTGGCAGCCGGGGTAGGGCTTGCCCACCGTGCCCACGCGCCGCTCGCCCCCGGGCTGGTTGATGCAGACGCTCACCGTGGTCTCCGTCATCCCGTAGCCCTCGTAGATCGGGGTCCCGAAGCAGGCTTCGAACTGCTTCAGCACCTCCACCGGCATCGCCTGACCACCCGTGATGCAGACGCGTAGCTTCGGGAAGCGGGTCGTCTCCGCCTGCGGATGTTTCAGAAGGTAGAAGTACATGGTCGGGACGCCCCCGAACCAGGTCACGTCCTCGTGCGCCAGGGCCTGGAAGGCGGCGTCCACGTCGAAGCGAGGATGAAGCAGCACCGGCGTCTGGTTCGCCACGCACGGCAGCAGGATCCCATTCAGGGCGAAGGCGTGGAACAGCGGCAACACGCAGAGATACTTGTCGTCCGGCGCGGGCCGGAAGAGCTCGTTCATCAGACGGATCTGCGCCAGGATGTTCCCGGCGGAGATCACCGCTCCCTTGGGCTTCCCGGTCGTGCCCGAGGTGTAGATGGTGAGGGCGTGGGTCTGCGCGTCCGAGGCGAAGGGCTCGCGGATCGGCTCGTGGCCCGCGAGGTCGGCGTAGGGGACGTGGGCGTGCGCACCGCCGCCCACGGCCACGATCCCCGGCGGATCCCTCACCTCCTTCACCGCCGACTCCACCTGGGGCAGGAAGGCGTCGAAGACCACCAGGAGCCGGATGCGGCTGTCCTCCACCAGGTAGCGGATCTCCGGCGGCGTCAGCAGCACGTTCATGGGCACGATCACGTGCCCGCCCAGGAAGGCGCCGAACAGCGTGGTCGCGAACTGGGGCATGTTGGGGAGCATCAACCCGATCGAGTCGCCCGGGCGCAGCCCCAGCTCGCCCAGTCCCGCCGCCACCCGGCGCGCCTCCTCGGCCAGCGCCGCGTAGGGGATGGCGTTCCCCTGGAACTCGAGCGCCGTGCGCTCCGGAGCCTCGCGGGCCGCGTGTAGGAGCAGGTCGTGCACTCGCATGGCGGGATCTTCTCAGGTCCGCCGGTCCCCGGTCAACGGGGCGGGCCGGGCCCCGTCCCCTTCCGGCGGTGGGGTCGCTCGCGACGCATCTCCACCAGCTCCGCGCGCTGGCTGGGGGTCAGCAGGTTGCGGATCTGGATCATCGACCGTACGCGGTTCTTGCGCAGCTCCACCTCGAGGGCACCGATGGCCTCCACCCGCTGCATCGCCGCCTGCTCGTCCGGTGCGTCCGCAGCCAGCAGCTCGCGCAGCGCCTGGTGCTCGCGCTGCAGCTGCGTACGGAGCTCGCCGCTCCTGAGGCCCGATGCCTCGACGACCTTGCGAATCGCCTCGAGCGTCGGAACGTCCAGGCCCAGGCGCTCGGCGTTCTGGGTCACCAGGCCCCCGGGATGGCGGGGGCCACGCGTCGGCGGCGGCTCGCTCCAGGCCGTGAGGGGAACGGCCAGGAACGCCGCCGCCAGCAGGAGCGTCGGCCCGATTCGGGCGCCTTCGAGCGGTCCGTTCATGACCTCATCGCTCCAGGATCAGGCTCGAGATCGCCACGTAGTCCGCGGGCAGCGCTCGCGCGTCGAGCGTCTCCGACTCCGCCAGCGGGACGTCTTCGGCATAGAGGAGCGCTTCCCACTCGGCCGCAGGGGTGGGCGCCGCAGCGGGCCTCGCCTCGGCGAGGCGCTCTGCCGGCTGGGGCTCCGGGGCAAAGCCCCTCCCCACCAGGAACACCAGGGCAGCCCCGGCTGCCGTCGCAAGCGCCGGGACCAGCAGCTGCAGGCGCCGGCGCTCGAGCCGCGCGCGCAAGCGCGCGTCGAAGGCCTCGCGCTCGGCGGGTCCCAGCGGACGCGGCGCGTACTCCCGGGCGAGCCGGGCCACCAGGCGCGCGTCCTGGCAATCGAGCTCGGGCCGTGTCTCCGGCGCTCGCTTCATCGTCCGTCTCCTTCGTCTCCGGCGAGGTCACCGAGCTGCCTCCGGAGCGAGCGCAGCGCCCGGTGCAGGTGACTCTTCACCGTACCCTCGGCCTTGCCCAGGATCTCCGCCGTCTCGCGCACCGTCCACCCCTCCAGGTGGACCAGGACGAAGGCGTCTCGCTGCGGCGTCGTCAAGGTCTCCAGGGCCCGGGCGATGCGACGGCGCAGGGCCGGGTCTCCATGGGCCTGGGGAGCCGGGTCGGGCGCGTCGCCTTCCCACAGTCCGTGCCACGTCTCCCGCACCGCTCGCCACCGCCGATAGCTGTGCGCCTGGCGCACCAGGATGCGATAGAACCAGGTGGAGAGGCTCGCCTCGCCCCGGAAGCTCTGGAGGCCGCGAAACGCCTTCGCCAACGCCTCCTGGGTCACGTCCTCGGCCGCCGCGTCGTCCCCGCCCACGAGCCGCCAGGCCAGGCGCCGGGCACGCTCCCGATGGCTCGCGACGAAGTCCTCGAAGCTGGCCTCGAGATCGGCTCCGGCGACCGTGGTGGCCTGCAAGGCGGCGACCCCTTCCATGGCTGGGCTCGGCTCCTCCCAGTTTAGACCAGCAAGGTCGCGCCCCGGATTACCGCCGCCGTCCGGGTGGCATCAGCGTCCTCGCCGCCCCGGCCCGTGCCCGGGGTGCTCGTCCAGGACGTCTCGGAGCTCGGCGCGCTGCTCAGGCGTGAGGAGCGCCTGCACCTGGAGCCGGGCGGCCAGCCTCTCCTTGCGCGCCTCGGTCTCGAGCCCGCCCAGAAGCTCCGCCTGGGCCAGGACCGCCGCCTCATCGGGCGTCTCCGCATCGAGCCGGGCCCGCAGCTCGCGATGGGCCTGGTGCATTTCCCGGCGCCGTGCTCGCTGGCTGTCCCGGTTCCCGTCGAGGATCTCGTCCACGGCGGAGCGGGTCTCGGCGTCCAGCTCCAGCCTCTCCAAGGCCCGTGCCAGGCGCTGGCCCCGGCTCGCCTTGCCGTGGCAGCCCTCTCCGTCGGCGTCTCGCGCAGAGGACGTCGCGGCGAGACCCAAACCGAGCACGCAGGCCACCGCGAGCGCGCTCATCCTGCTGCGTCGACTCGAACTCATCGTGTCCACTCCTTCTCCCTTGGAGGTTTCGGCCTTTGGAGGCGCGCGGGAAGGGCTCGGGTTACCCGGCAGCGGCCTGGCCCGCCGCCGTAAACCGTGCCGTCCGGAGCCGTCTCCAAAGGGGAGGGGGAAGGTCTCGTGGGCGAACCCGTCGGAACCCACTCGCAGCTCGGGCGTCGCCGCCGTGCGACGACGCTCCTCGCTCTCATGGACGCCCTGGCCGAGCTCCATCCCGACCCGGCGCGGGTCGTACACGTGGTCGCTTCCTTGATCGAGCGTGGCTGCGTGCGCGCGAGCGACGGGACCGTCTGGGTCCTGGCACGCGAGGAGGATCCGGAGCTCAGGCCGCCGCGATCGACTCGTGGACCAGGATGCGGTGGCACGACTCGCAGGTGAGCATCACCGAGCCGGCCCGAAGCTCCATGGCGTTCTGGGGCGGGATGCGGATCTGGCACTCGGGGCAGGCCGAGCCCGAGACCACCACCGCCGCGGGGCGCCGGTGCGAGGCGATGCGCTCGTAACGCTGGAGCGCCTCCCCATCCACCTCGGCGGCGCGCTCCCGGCGTAGAGCGTCCACGCGACCGAGCTCGGCGGCGAGCTCCGCGTCGCGCTCGTGCAGCGCCCGAAGCTCCTCCCCCAGAGCCGTGTCCGCTGCGCGCGCCTGGGTCTCCAGCCGGCCCAGCTCCTGGCGGGTCTCCTCGATCAGCTCCATGCGCTCGAGGATGGCGGTCTCGTGCTCCGACTGCGCCGCCCGCGCCGCGTCCATCTCGTGCCGCAACGCCTCGTAGGCCGACTTGCTGGTGACCTCGTACTGCTGGCCGTCCAGACGGGCGAGGAGCGTCTCGGTGTCGGCGAGCGCTGCTTCGCGCTCGCGCTGCTCGTGCTCGAGGTGGGCGATCACCCCCTGCACCGCCTCGATGCGTTCGCGTCGTGCCTCGCGCTCGCGCTCCAGCGCCCCGCGCCGCTCGGGGATCTCGGCGCGCTCCCCCTCGAGCTTGGCCCGCTCGCCGTCTAGCCCCTCCAGCTCGAGCACGCGTCGCAACGTCTCTCGCACGCTCCCTGTCTACGCCGTCTCGGAGGCGGCCGTCAACGGGCGGGGGTACCCTCGCCGGCCGCGGCCCGTTCCCAAACGCCAGGGGAGACGCCACTGGACCCGCTCCTGCGCCCCCTGGTGCCCCTCGCCGTCGCCCTTCTGGCCAGCCTGGCGCTCGGGCGAGTCGCCGCACGTCTGGGGATTCCCCGCGTCACGATCTACCTGCTGGTGGGCCTCGCGCTCGGGCCCCACGTGGGGCTTCGCCTGGTGGAGCCCGAGGGCGCGCTGGCACGGCTCTTCCTGGGCCCGGAGACCGAGGCGCCGCTGCACGCCATCGAGCAGCTGGCGCTGGGCTTCATCCTGTTCTGGATCGGCTCGGAGTTCCGCTTCGAGACCTTCCGCCACGTGGGGCCGCGGGTCCTGGCGCTGTCGGCGGCCGAGATCGGGATCACCGGGACGCTGGTGGCCATCGCGGTCTTCGCGGGTACCGGCGACTGGCGCCTGGCCACGATCGCGCCGGCCCTGGCCGTGGCGAGTGCGCCGAGCGCCACCCTGGTGACGCTGCGCGAGGTGGAGGCCGAGGGCCCGACCTCGCGCACCCTGCTGCTCTGCGTGGGGCACAACAACCTGGCGGCGCTCTTCGCGTTTCCGCTGCTGCTCACCCTGGCCTTCGGCAGCGGCAACGCGGTCTCGGCCACGGGCTGGGCGCTGGCGGCGCTGTTCGGCGGCGCGCTGCTCGGCTTCGCGGCCGCCGTCTGGCTGGAGTCGCTCACCGGGCGCCGCGAGCTGGTGCTGCTGGGCGTGCTGGTGGTGCTGCTGACGCTGGGCCTGGTCCACGGCGTGCGCCCCGCCGCCACCGGTCTCGGCATGCTCGGGTGCTTCGGCGCCGGCCTGGCGATCGCCAACGCCTCGCCCCACGCCGACGAGGTGTTCCGCTACCTGGAGAACACCGTCTATCCGCTCTACGCGCTGTTCTTCATCGCTGCCGGACGCGGCCTCGAGATCGAGGCGCTGGTCGCCGCCGGCGCTCTCGGCGCGCTCTTCATCCTCTCGCGCGCCGCGGGCAAGCTGGCCGGCGCCTGGGCGGGCCTGCGTCTGGCGGGCTGGCACGAGGCGCTTCCGCCCTTCCTCGGCGCCGGCCTGCTGTGCCAGGCGGGGATCGCGCTCGGCCTGGTCTCGGCGCTGTCCACCGCCGCCCCCGAGGCGAGCGCGGCGCTGCGCCAGGTGGTGGTGGCGTCGGTCGTGGTGTTCGAGCTGATCGGCCCGTGGCTGGTGCGCCAGACCGCGGTACGCGCGGGTGAGGTGAAGCTCGCCAACCTGATCCAGCACGCCGAGGCCACCGGGCCCGAGGCCGTGCGCTGGGTGGTGCTGGAGCTGCGGCGCAACCTGGGGCTGCTGGGCGGGGACGGCGCCACGTCCAGCCGGGGCCCGACGGTGCGGCACGCCATGCGCCGCCGCGTCCACACCATTCCGGAGGCCACGTCCTTCGAGCGCGTGCTCAAGGCCCTCGGCGAGACCGGGGTCGATCTGGTGCCGGTGCTCGACGCCGAGAACCGCTTCCAGGGGGTGATCTCCTATGACGAGGTGAAGAACACCTACTACGACCCGGAGCTGCGCGACCTGGTGATCGCCGAGGACCTGGTGGAGACGGTGGAGGAGCCCCTCGAGCCGGAGGCCTCGCTGGCCCACGCCCTCGAGCTGATGGACCGCCACCGCGTCCATTCCTGGCCCGTGGTGGAGGGCAATCGACTGCTCGGCATGGTGCGCCGTTCGGACGTCTATGCGCTCATGCGCGGCGCCCTGCGCGGGGGTGGGCGCGAGGCAGACTGAGCTCCGCTATCCGAGCGCACGAAGAAGAGCCGGTCGGCGGCTTCGCTCTCGACGAACAGCCGTTCGCCCCTGCCGAAGCGTTCGGTGCGCACGTCGCGCACCAGCAACGAGACCCGCGTCGCGGGCAGCCTCCGCATCATGGAGATCGCGGCCGCAGCGCAAGACCCAGCGCCGAGCCGAGCGGAAGCGACGCGGAGGCGAGCGCTCCGAGCGCGAGCGCCCAGATCAGGTAGTTCGGCTCCACGATGACGTGCTCCGGAGGAGGTTACCGGGGCGCCCCGGCTCCACGCCGGTAGTCGAGCGGCGGCTCCCGGTCCCCCAGCAGCGGTTGGTAGCGAAACCGGGGGCCGCGGCGTTCCTCGAGCTCCGCCCGGGCGCGCGCCAGGAGCTCCGGTGAGCGGAACAGGTCCGCGGCGGTCCGCGCCAGCGTCTTGGCGGCGACGATCGCGCCCGCCTCGCCCAGGCTCGTCCCGCCCGCTGCCACCGCCTGCCAGCTGTGCGCCGTGGTGCCCGGCACCCAGGTCGCCACGCGCAGCCCCGCGGTGGGCACGAGCCAGCTGACGTCGCCCACGTCGGTGGAGGCCTTCCAGAAGCGGAGCTCGAAGGGACGGATCTCGCGCACGCTCTCGAGCGGGGGCGCTTCGGCGGGGAGGCTCTCGCGCAGCTCGGCGGCGAAGGCGTGGTCGGCTTCGCTCCAGAGCGGACCGCCCACGCGGCGAAGGTTGGCGTCCACCACGCGCGCCAGCGTCTCGTTCGGCAGCAGGCTGTGGTTGCCGTGGATCACCTCCCAGGTGACGTCGGTGCCGGTGCCCTGCGCCGCGCCACGAGCCGCGGCCTCCACGCGCTTCCAGATCGTCGCCAGCACCTCCGGGTCCGGATGGCGCACGTAGTAGAAGACCTCGGCCAGCTCGGGCACCACGTTCGGGGCCCGCCCGCCTTCGGTGATCACGTAGTGGATGCGCGTCGCCTCGGGCACGTGTTCGCGCAGCAGGTTCACCATGTGGTTCATGGCCTCGACGCCGTCGAGGGCCGAGCGGCCGCGCTCCGGTGCCAGCGCCGCATGGGCGGCCACGCCCCGGAAGCGGAACTTGGCCGACTTGTTGGCGAGGTTCGCAATCGGGCTGGCGTCGTTGCGGTCGCTGGGATGCCAGTGGAGGACGGCGTCCACGTCCTCGAAGAGGCCGGCACGTGCCATGTACACCTTGCCCGAGCCGCCCTCCTCGGCGGGCGTGCCGTAGACGCGGATGGTCCCCGGCGCGTTGGTCTCCGCGAGCCACGCGCGCACGGCGACGCCCGCCGCCACCGAGCCGGCGCCGAAGAGGTTGTGACCGCAGGCGTGGCCGGGACCGAGCGGGACCACGGCTTCACGGCGGGGAGCGGCCGTCTGGGAGAGGCCGGGGAGCGCGTCGTACTCGGCGAGGATCGCGACGACGGGCTTCCCGCGCCCCGCGCTGGCCACGAAGGCGGTGGGCAGCCCGGCGACGCCGGCCTCCACCCGGAAGCCCGCGTCCCGCAACTCCTCCTGGAGCAGCGCCGCGCTCTTCTCCTCCTGGTAGCCGAGCTCGGCCCACTCCCAGAGCTGACGGGAGATCGTGCCGATGCGCTCCCGGCGCGCCTCCAGCCGGGCGGCCACGTCCGTCTCGCCCGCCGCCGGAGCGGCGGCGAGGACGAGCAGGGCGCATGCGGTCACTCGGTGCACGGCGAACCGATACCACACCCTGCCCGGAGGGCGGATAAGCCTCTATCCTCCGGCGCCGTGAGCTGGGAGCGCATTCCTCAGGCTTTCGACGAGATCTTCGGTCGCGACGGCGCGCCGCGCCCGCACTATGCGGGCGTGGTCTCCGTGCTCCAGTCGCTGAGCGAGCGCGAGCTCGCCCGCCGGGAGCGTCTCCAGAACCTCTCGCTCCTGAACCAGGGCATCACGTTCGCGGTCTACGGAGACCGCAGCGGCATCGAGCGGGTGTTCCCGTTCGACTTCGTGCCGCGCATCGTGCCGGTCGAGGAGTGGCGACGCCTGGAGGCCGGGCTCGTCCAGCGCGTGACCGCGATCAACCTGTTCCTGCTCGACGTCTACGGCGAGCAGCGCTGCCTGCGCGAGGGCATCGTCCCCTGGGAGCTCGTGCTCTCGCGCAAGGAGTACAAGCGCGAGCTGCGCGGGATCGCGCCGCCCGGGAAGGTCTTCACGCACGTGGTGGGGACGGACCTGATCCGCGACGCCGAGGGCCGCTACCTGGTGCTCGAGGACAACTGTCGCTGTCCGAGCGGCGTCTCCTACGTGCTGGAGAACCGGAACGTCCTGAACCGCACCTTCCCGGAGCTCTTCAGCGTGGCGCCGGTCCGGCCGGTGGGAGGCTATCCGCGGGCGCTGCTGGACACGTTGCGCTTCGTGGCTCCGCGCTGGATCGAGAGCGCGGTGGTCGTCGTGCTCACGCCCGGGATCCACAACTCGGCCTACTTCGAGCACTCCTTCCTGGCCCGGGAGATGGGCGTTCCGCTGGTGGAGGGACGAGACCTCCTGGTGGAGGACGACCACGTCTTCATGCGCACCACCGAGGGGCGCCGCCGCGTAGACGTGATCTACCGCCGCGTGGACGACGACTTCCTCGACCCGCTGATCTTCCGCCGCGACAGCTCCCTCGGCGTACCGGGCCTCGTGAACGCCTACCGGGCTGGCAACGTGGGGCTCGCCAACGCGCCGGGCGCCGGCGTGGCCGACGACAAGGCCACCTACGCCTTCCTGCCCGATCTGATCCGCTTCTACCTGGACGAGGACCCGATCCTGGCCCAGGTGCCCACCTATGCGGGCTTCCGGCCCGACGACTTCGCCTACATGCTCGAGCACCTGGAGGAGCTCGTGGTGAAGACCACCGGCGACGCGGGGGGCTACGGGATGTTGATGGGCCCGTTCGCCTCGACGCAGGAGATCGCGGAATACCGCGACCGCATGAAGCAGAACCCGGAGGGGTACGTGGGCCAGCCGCTCGTCGAGCTCTCGAGCCACAGCACCTACCTGGAGCGCCGCTTCGTGCCGCGGCGCGTTGACCTGCGTCCCTTCATCCTCTACGGGGACCGCGTGCGCGTGATGCCGGGGGGGCTCACGCGGGTGGCGCTGCGCGAGGGCTCGTACGTCGTCAACTCCTCCCAGGGCGGCGGCAGCAAGGACACCTGGGTGCTCGAGGACAGGCCCGCATGATGCTCGCGCGCGTCGCGGACGCGCTCTACTGGATGGGACGCTATCTCGAGCGCGCAGAGAACGTGACGCGACTGCTGCTCGTGACGAGCGAGCTCTCGGTGGAGCTGGAGGGGCTCGACGAGACCCTGGCGCAGACCGAGTGGGACACGCTGCTCGGCGCCGTCCCCGGGTCCGAGCGCGCCCGCCTCGACTTCTCGCCCGCCGCCGGACTCTCGGTGCCGTACGTGGGGGCGCTGCTGCTGGACGATGCGAACCCGGTGTCCGTGCGGCACTCGTTGGGCATGGGCCGGGAGAACGCGAGGGCCATCCGCGAGGCGCTCACACGCGAGGTCTTCCAACACCTGAACGAGGCCTGGCGCGCGCTCGAATCCCACGGGCGCCGGCGGCCGCGGGACCCCGCCGCGGCGTTGGACGTCGTGAACCGAACCCACGAGGCGCTCCTGACCATCCTGGGTGCCATCGAGCACACGCTGAGTCGCGACCAGGGCTGGACCTTCATGAAGCTGGGCGAGGCCCTCGAGCGCACGCTGCGCACGGCGCTGGTGCTGCACGCCAAGCTTCCGGATCTCACCACCAAGGAAGGGGAGGCCGACCTTCCGCTCGTCTACGCCCGCTGGCGCGGCCTGCTGCGCAGCGTGGCCTCGCTCGAGAACTTCCGTCGCGCCCACGGCGCCGGCCTCGAGCCGGACGACGTGGTGCGCTTCCTGCTGTTCGATCCGGTCTCGCCCCGCTCGGTCCGCTGCGGGGTGCGGCGCATGAAGGGCTACCTGGACCAGCTTCCGGGGGGCACCCAGGTGAGCCGGGCGGACCGCATCCTGGGGCGTCTCGGCGCGACACTCGAGTACGACGACGAGCAGATCCTGGCCGCCGAGGTGCTGCCCTTCCTGGACCGCGTGGCGGTCTCGCTGGCCGAGACCCACGAGGCCCTGGAGCGGCAGTACTTCCTCACGTGAGGACGCCATGTGGCTCCAGATCGAGCACCGCCTGGCCTTGTCCTACGACAACTGGGTGTCCGAGAGCCATCTCGAGCTGCGCGTCGAGCCGCGCACCACGGGAGACCAGACGCTGCGCTCGTTCTGGGTCGCCGTGGGGCCGCCGACGCGGGTGCACCGCTACCTCGACTGGAACGGGAACCACGTCCACCACTTCGGCATCCACGACTTCCACCAGCGCATCCAGGTCGTGGCGCGCTCCCTGGTGGAGACGCACCCGCAGGGAGGTACGCTCGCCAGGCTCGGCGACCTTCCCGCCAGGCCCGCCCAGCCCGGCGCGCTGCAGGACTGGGTCCGCTTCGGAGGGCCGGTCACCCGCTCGTCGGCACTCGAGGCGCTGGCAGGGGAGCTTGGGGTTCCCGAAGCGGCACCGCTGGCGGCGCAGGTGCAGGAAGTCGGACGCTTCGTCCACCAGCGCTTCCGCTACGTCCCGGATGTCACCGACTGGCGCAGCACCAGCGACCACCTGATCGAGACCGGGGCGGGGGTCTGTCAGGACTTCGCCCACGTGATGCTGGCGCTGCTCCGGCTGCGAGGCATCCCGTGCCGCTACGTGAACGGATACCTCCACGGTGGGGGCGCGGAGCCCGCCCAGAGCCACGCCTGGGTGGAGGTCCATGCCGGCGCGCACGGCTGGGTGGGCTACGACCCCACCCACGCGTCGGTCCCAGACGCGCCCTACGTGATCGTCGCCACCGGGCGCCACTACGACGACGTGCCCCCCAACCGGGGCATCTACCGTGGCCAGGCGCACGAGACCCTCCGCGCGGAGGTGCACACGCAAGAGGCCGGGCCCACGGACGTGGCCGGTCTGCACGAGGAGACCGCGTCGCTGGACCTTCCGGTCTTCCGCGAGATCCCGTTAGTCCGGCGCAAGACGTCGGAGATGCCGCCCGAACTCCAGCCGGAGCAGCAGCAGCAGCAGTAGGGCGCCCTTCCCGGGTGGCTCGTCATCCGGCCGCTGACGGTGGTCAGCACGGCACGAAACGCGTGCCTAGCGCAGCTCCGCGGGGGTCATGCGGAAGGAGACGTGACGCTCGCTGGTGAAGACGAGCCAATGGCGCTCGTGCTCGACGAGCTGGATCTCGTACACGTCCACGCGGTCGGCGCGGCGGTAGGCGGCGTCTACGAAGCGACCCACCTCGATGGCGCGTGCCACCTGCTCCTCGGGCGAGAGGGCCAGCAGCGTTGCGTCGTTCACGCCGACGACGACCTGCCGCTCGCCGTTCTCGACCGAGACGTTCACGGAGACCGAGCCGTAGCGCTCCCCGAGTGCCTGGTAGAGCTCCCAGATGTCGCGCAGCTCGCCGCAGCCGAGCGCGGCGAGGAGGACCAGGCACGCGAGTCCGGCCGAGCGCGCCCTCATCCGTGCTGCCGCACGAGCATCCACATGCCGCCGAACATCACCACCAGGGGCGCGCTCCAGAGCACCAGCAGCATCACACGGGTGCTCCTGCGCCAGTCCTCGTCGAGCCCGACCAGCAGGTAGGCGGGCATCCCGATGGGCCAGAGCATGGTGATGGAGAGCAACCAGCCCCACCGCCTTCGCCGCAGCACCTGGAACATGCAGCCCAGGCCGATGACCACCCAGGGGAGGCCTGCGACCTGGAAGGCGATCACCCACTTCCTCATCCAGGGCTCGAGCTCCCCGAAGCCCGCCCCCGACTGGGCACGCGCCTGCTCGAGAAGCCGTGCCTCGAGCCCGCTGCGGGGGGTGCCCCCACGCTTCCCGGCGTCCGCGCCGCCCGGCCGAGCCTGGCGCTGCAGCTGGAGCTCGGGAGCGGCATCCAACGTCATCGGCTCGAGGCTGGCCCGGTAGCGCTCCGGCACGTTGGTGGGGTTGTCGGTGAAGTGGACGGTTCCCTGCTCGTCCGTGTAGCGCCAGGGATCCGGCCGGGCCTCGGCTGCCAGGCCGATCGACGCCACCACGAACGCGCAGGCGAAGGCCCTTCGGGTGCCCATCGGGGCACGATTCGTCCTCCGCCGGCGCCTCCTTGAGCGGCATGCTCAGCGCAGCGTGAACTCCTCGAGCAGGCGTCCGTTCGGGACGCTCCAGGTACGGTCGTCCACGCGCAGCAGTGTCGAGACCGGCCCCACCTCCTCCACGACGCCGGTCCTGCCCTGGACCTCGATGGTGCGACCGCTCGGCAGCGTCTGCCTCAGATAGTGGCCGGCCAGGATGTGCGTCACCAGGCCGCGCGCGCCAAGGGCGAAGCAGAGCCCGAGCGTCACGGTGAGGGCGGCCACCACGGCGGTGAGGAGCGTCACGAGGAGCTCGGTCTCCACGCCGAGCTGCTCCAGCGCGAGCACGAACACCACCACCGCCACGAGGCCCTGGGCGACGCCGCCGAGCCGCGTCGCCTGGCCCATGTTGGCCGCCGCGGCACCCGAGGCCACGACGTTGCGCGTGAGGCGCCCCACCAGGAGGCCCAGGATCACGATCAGGCCCGCGGCGATCACGTTGGGCAGGAAACCGATCAGCCGGTCGATGGTCTCCGTGGCGGCGGTCAGGCCCAGGGTCTCCACCGCCGAGAGCACGAAGGTGAGCATCAGCACCCAGAACAGCAGGCGTCCCACGATCCAGGACGGCCGTCCCTGGATGCCGCCCCGGGCCAGCGTCTCCGCCAGGTGCAGACGCTCGGAGGCGCGGTCGAGACCGAAGCGGTGCAGGGCGCGGCTGGCCACCAGCTCCACCGCCTTGGAGATCAGCCAGCCGATCGCGAGGATCAGCAGGGCACCCACCAGGCTGGGCAGGAAGCCCGCCACCCGGTTGGCCAGCTCGCCGAGCGAGCCGATCCACACCTGCCGCCAGGCTTCGACGTCGATCAGTTGGGACATGCCATCCTCCCTGCGCGGACGCGGCGGACCGCGCGCGCGTCTCGCCGCACGATACCGATTGCCCGGGTCCCGGGTAACGGGCATGCTGGATCGTGCGCGCGCCCGTGCGCCACGGAGGATGCTGGGATGGAGATCGAACGCACGCTCTCGAGCGCGCTCGTGGAGACGCACCCGGAAGAGGCGGCCGCGGTGCTGGAGTCGCTCGACCCCGGCGAGGCGGCTGAGCTGCTGGCCGGCGAGTCTCCGTCCCGGGCCGCGGGCGCCCTGGCGCGCGTCTCCCCGCACGCGGCTGCGGAAATCGTGCAGCTGCTGGGCCCGGCACGAGCCGTCGGGGCCTTGCAGCGCCTGGACCCGGATCTCGTGGCGTCGATCCTGCGCCGCCTTCCGGAGGCGTCGCGCGAGGCGCTGCTCCACGCGCTACCGGACGAGAGCGCGCGGCCGGTCCGGCGGCTGCTGCGCTTTCCGGCCGGGAGCGCCGGTGCGCTGATGGATCCGAGCGTCCTGGCGCTGACCCAGGACCTGAGCGCCGAGGAGGCGCTGGGCCGCGTGCGACGCGCCCCCGCACGCGTCCTCTACAACCTCTACGTGGTGGATCGCAGCCACGTCCTGGTGGGCGTGCTCAATCTGCGCGAGCTCCTGCTGGCGCGGCCCGACGCACCGCTCTCCGCCGTGATGAGGAACGACGTGCAGCGCGTGCCCGCCGACGCCGACCGGCACGCCGTCGCGGGCCACCCCGGCTGGCGCGAGGTGCACTCGCTCCCGGTGGTGGACGAGGCGGGCCGCTTCCTGGGGGCGCTGCGCTACCGCACGCTGCGTCGGCTCGAGGCGGAGCTTCGCGGGCCCGAGGCCGCGGCCGGCGCGCCGCCCACGGCGTCGGCGCTGGGGGATCTGTTCTGGACCGGCGTCGCCGGTCTCATCGAGACGGTGGCGGGCCCGGGCCCGGCGCCGTCGCGGGGCTGAGCCCATGACGTCGCGAGACTCGGAACGGGCCCGCCGCGCCCTGGCGGGCGCGCTGGTC
>JBFGJV010000046.1:0-17151 GCA_041577015.1 Myxococcota bacterium | reverse complement strand
TCGCCCATGGCGCGCACGAGGCGCGGCGGTTCCGCCTCGAGCAGCATGGACACGGCGACCATCATCCCGTCGAAGGGGAGCTGTCCGGCGTGGTTCGCGATCAGCAAGGCACGTCCCGCCGGCACGTGGTGGATGCCGTGCGTCTCCACGCGGAAGTAGTGGCGATGCAGCAGGGCCGCGAGCAGCGTCACCCGGCGCACCCGCTCCGGGCTGAAGCCGAAGGGATCGAAGCCGTACTCGTTCAGCCGCGTCGGGACCTTGCGCAGCCGGTCGTCGATCTCACGCTCCAGCTCGCGCACCGAGAGCGGCACGAACGCCCCGGCCAGGTCTCGCGCCGCTCCCACGGCGCCCCCGCGGCGGACCATCGCTCGACTCCTCACTTGGCGACGCTGTGGAAGATCTCTTCGAGACCAAACAGCGGACGGAAGTTCGTGGCCTCGACGAAGCGCTTGCCGGAGAGGGTCACCGGGTACTTGAGGAAGTCGATGGCGCCGGCCGGGTAGGGCCACAGTCCCCAGCGGAACATGCGCGCGAAGAGTGGTGCCACCAGGGGCTCCGGGAGCGGGATCGGCGTCCCGCCCGACTCACGAATCGCCGTGCTGAGCGGCACCGCGCCCGGCCCCGCCACGTTGAACACGCCCTGGAGACCGTGCTCCAGCGCGAGGGCGATGGCCTCGGAGACGTCCTCTTCGTGGATGAACTGCATCATGGGATCGAACCCCATCATGACCGGGACGCGCCTCTGGCGCAGGTACTGGCCGATCATCGAGTGGACGTAGTAGCCGAGCACGTTCACCGGGCGCAGGACACAGGTCCGGATGTGCGGGTACTTCCACAGGAAGGCGCTGGCGAGCGTGTCCACCTCCACCAGGTCCCGGATCTCCGGATAGGACCGGCTCGCGGAGAGTGGCTGGTCCTCGTCCATGTAGTAGGGGTTCTCCGGAAACGCCCCGTACACGTAGCCGCTGGAGAGCACCACCAGCTTCTGGACCCCGTAGTTGGCGCAGTGGTCGAGCACCTGCTTGGTGCCCTTCACGTTGACCTCGTGGCGCACCTGGTCCGAGACCCGGAAGTGACGCACGAACGCCATGTGGACCACGGCCGTGGGCATCTCGGTGCGCACCACGTCCTCGAACTTCTTCTTGCGCAGGTCCACCACGTGGACCTGGACGTCGCGCGGCCGCCCCTCCCAGGCGACGCGATCCACGCCGCACACCTCGAAGCTCTCCAGCAGGCGCCGGGCCAGCAGCCGCCCCTGGCCGCCCGAGATGCCCGTGATCAGGACCTTTTCCATCGTGTCTCCGGGGGGTTGCGCGGCCAGGGTACCCGCTTCCCCGGGTCGCTTCTACTCCGGTTCCGGGCGGTCCGTGGTATAAAGGGCGCCCCGGAGGGAAGCGCGTGGTCGAGCCGGCCCCTCGTTTCGAGTCGTTGAAGATCCCCCTGGAGGAATCCGCCCAGGGGCTCGACGCCGTGACGGGGATCCTCGGGGTCCCGGAGTGGTGGCCGACGGGCTCGCGCGTGGGCGTGATCCTCGCGCACGGAGCCGCGCGTGACCTCTCCGACCCGCTGCTGGAGGCGCTTCAGCGTGGGCTGACCGAGCGCAAGTTCCTGACCTTGCGCTTCAACTTTCCGTTCGGTGAGGCGAAGAAGCGCCGGCCCGATCCGGAGCCGGTGTTGCAGCGAACGCTGCGCTCGGCCTTCGCGGTGCTGGGCCGCGACCCTACCGCGGCGCCGGCGCACCTGTTCATCGGGGGAATCGGCATCGGGGGACAGGTCGCCGCTTTGGAGGCCAGCGGGCGACAGCGCGTGGATGGGGTCTTCGCCCTGGGCTATCCGCTGCACTCCCGCGACGACCCCACCAAGAACGTGCGCGCCGACGCGCTGTTCCGGATCGTCTCGCCGCTGCTCTTCGTCCAGGGCACCCGCGACCGCCACTGCGACCTCGAGGCCCTGCGCCAGACGCTCTCGCGGGTGGGAGCGCCCACGGCGCTGCACGTGGTGCAGGATGCGGACCAGCACTTCGAGGTTCCGAAGCGCTCCGGACGCACCCTCGAGGACGTCGTGGCGGAGATCCTCGACGCCCTCGAGAGCTGGTTCCAGCGCGTGGTCTCCGGCTAGGAGCCGTGTGGCACCACTTCGAGCAGCGTCTGCGCCGGGCCGTCGTGCTGGACGACAGCGTCTACCAGGAGCTGGCCCGGGACGAGCACGCCACCGGGCAGGCCGTGGCGGTGGTGATGGGAAGCGCCACTGCCGAAGGCGTGGGCCGACTGCTGGGCGAAGGCTTGACGGGCCTGCTGGCGAGCCTCGGCCAGGGCTGTCTCGCCTGGACGTTCTGGCTGCTCGGCATCGCGGCCTGCGCGCGGGCGCTGGGCCTGTCCGTGGGGCTCGCGCCGCTGTTCCGGGCGCTCGGGTTCGCGGCGGCCCCGTTCGCCCTGGGCCTGCTCGAGCCGATTCCCGCGCTGGGCGTCCTGGTGCTGCTGGTGAAGTGGGGGCTCGGACTCGCCGCGGCGGTGACGGCGCTGCGCGAAGTGCTCCAGATCCAGCTGGGCCGTGCCCTGGTGCTGTGCGCCTGCGGGCTGGGCGTGGCGTTCCTGCTCTCCGTTCCGGTCGCCTGGCTGACGGGCGGCTAGCTTCGAAGCGGGCGAGGACGTGGTAGGCTCCGGCTGTATCGGGGGGTGAGCTGGGAAGTCGGCTTGACCTGGGGCACCCGCTCGATGACGCACGGCTCCCGAAGTCGGACGGCGCTGGCGGCCGTCCCCCTGGTCGTGCTCCTGGCCGGCGCGGCGCCAGCACAGTCCCCCGGCCCGCCCGCCTCCCCGGAGACCCGACTCCATCGGGTGCAGCCCGGCGAGACCGTCTGGAGACTCGCCGTGCGCTACGGATCGAGCGTCGAGGCGATCATGGAGCTCAACGGCGTGCGCGACGTACGCTTCCTGGCCGCAGGCCGTACCATCACCATCCCCGTGGCACGCACCGCGGCGCCGGCCTCGCTCCCCCACGCCGACCCTCTCGGCCCCGCCTTCGACCAGCTGCTGGCCCGGGCAGAGCAGGCCCTGGGAGACGCCCGCTTCGACGACGCCCTCGCCCGCGCCTCCGAGGCCCGGACACTCGCGCCGCGGCAGCGCGGAGTGCGCTGGCGCCAGCGAACGGCTCGGCTCGAGGTGGTGGTGGCCACGGCCCATCTGGCCTACGGGCGACGTCGCGCCGCCGTGGAGCATCTGGGCCGAGCGCTCGCCGACGACCCGCAGCTCGCGCTGCCGGACGCCACCTCGCCCAAGCTGCAGAGCGCCCTCCAGGCCGCGCGCATCCTGGCGGAGCGCTGACCGGCGTCAGGAGCCCGGCTCGAGCACGCGACGCAGCCGCTTGCGCAACCGTTCCGCGCCGCTCCCCGCGAAGGTCTTGACGCGCTCTCCCTTCACGTAGATCACGTTGAAGGGAAGCACGTCCACCTCCGCCACCCAGGGGTTGGCCCGCTTGAAGGAGGCGAGTCCGGGACGGTCGAGCAGGATCTTGCCGAAGCGAACCTCCGGGAACTCCGCACCGTCGTCCAGGAGCTCCTCGAGCTCCGCGCTCCAGGCGGCGCACGCCTCGCAGTCGCTCTTGCCGAGCATCAGCACCGCGACGGGCGCGGCCAGGAACGCCTCCCAGCTGCGGGCGTCGAGGGCCTCGAGGCGGCTCACGGGAGCTTGCCGGGCGAGGCCCGGCGCCGGGCAGCGCGCGGCCGCCCGGCGCAAGTCGCGTGCGGTCGGCTCATCCGACGAACTTGTCGCCCTTGTGCCAGTTGGCGCCGCACAGGCCACCGCTCTGGAACGCCTGCACGGTGCGCAGAACCTCGGCCGGGCTTCGGCCCACCGGCAGGTCGTTGATGCTGACGGAACGGATCACGCCCTCCTGGTCCACGACCACCGTGGCCCGGAAGCCGATGCCCTCGTCCTCCTTGAGCACCCCGAAGGCCCGGCTGATCTCGTGGTTGGTGTCGGCGAGGATCGGGTGCGTGATCTCCTCCGGGAAGGTCTTGCGATCCGCGAACCACGACTTGTGGCTGAAGAAGGAGTCGGTGGACACGCCGATCACCTCGATGCCGTCGTCCTGGAAGTCGTCGAGCAGGGACTGGAAGCCCTTGATCTCGGTCGGGCACACGAAGGTGAAGTCGAGCGGGTACCAGTACAGGACGTGCCACTTGCCCCGGTAGTCGTCGCTGCTGATGGTCTTCTGCTCGCCCTTCACGTAGGCGCTCCCGCGCCAGGCGGGCTCCTTCTCTCCGATTCTCGCCATGGCCGCTCCTTGCTGCTCGGGGGCCGGAGGCGCCGCCAGCCGAGGCGGTGCATCCGGCCCGATCGTCCTGGGTGATGGCGAACCGTGCGCCCGCCGTCGAGGCGGGTGAAGATACCGCGTCGGGGAGGCCGGTGGACTCCCCCCGTGGGGAAACGCGATGAACGACGACCTCTACTTCCAGCAGCTCCCGGTCGGACCCATGGCGAACCTGGCCTATCTGGTAGGCAGCCGGTCCGCGCGCCAGGCCTGGGCGGTGGATCCGGCCTGGAACGTGGACGCCCTGCTGGATCGGGCGCAGGCGGACGGCGTGGAGGTGGTGGGCGCACTCGTCACGCACTACCACCCGGACCACGTGGGGGGCGAGATCTTCGGTCACGCCATCGAGGGCCTGGCGAGCCTCCTGGAGCGTCGCCCGCTGCCGATCCACGTCCACCGCGCCGAGGCCGAAGGTGTGCGCCGGGTCGCCGGCATCTCCCGGAGCGACCTCGTGGCCCACGACTCCGGCGATCTCCTCGAGCTCGGCGCGATGCGCGTCCGTCTGCTCCACACGCCCGGCCACACGCCAGGCTCCCAGTGCTTCCTGGTGGAGCAGGACGGGCTCGCGGGACGCCTCGTCTCCGGCGACACGCTCTTCCTCGGCAGCTGCGGGCGGGTCGATCTGCCCGGAGGCGACCCCGAGGCCCTCTACACCAGCCTGAACCGGGTGCTGCGCAACCTCCCCGACGAGACGCTGCTCTTCCCGGGCCACCTCTACGCCACGGATCCCTCCGGGACGCTGGGGCAGGAGAAGCGCACCAACCCCTACTTGCGGGTGGCGAACCTGGAGCAGTTCCTCTCCTTCGTGGGCGCGTGAGCCACCGCCTCGATTCTCCAAGTCCGCGAATTGGAGTCACTTTTGCGGGCGGGGCCGGTTGAAATCGGGCCGGCCCTCGGTTAGCGTGCGGCGGTCCGAGCGACCCCCCGGGACCGTTCCGCTCCGGGGAGCGCTCCACCCGCGGAGGCTCCCATACCATGAAGATCCTCGTGTGCCTGAAGCAGGTGCCCCACGCGGACGCCCGCCTCGACGTGCGCTCCGACGGCACCTGGATCCAGGAGGAGAACATCAAGTTCGAGATCAACAGCTACGACACCTACGCCCTGGAGGAGGCGCTCCGCATCAAGGACGCCGGCGAGGCGGAGGTGGTGGTGGTGTCGATCGGGCCGGATCGCGTCACCCAGGCCCTGCGTACGGCGCTCGGCATGGGCGCCGACCGCGCCATCCACGTGAACGACCCGGACGCGGAGGGGTCCGACTCGCTCGGCATCGCGAAGATCCTTGCCGCCGTGGCCCGCGCGGAGAGCCCCGACCTGATCCTGATGGGCCTGATGGCCGACGACGGCAACTTCGCGGCGGTGGGGCCCATGCTCGCCCAGCTCCTCGACGTCCCGCACACGACCACCGCGCTGAAGCTCGAGAAGGCGAATGGGAGCTTCACGGTGGAGCGCGAGCTCGAAGGCGGCGCGCTCGAGGTGGTGAAGCTCGGCACACCCGCCCTCATCACCGTTCAGACCGGAACGAACCAGGTTCGCTACGCGTCGCTCAAGGGCATCATGGCGGCCAAGAAGAAGCCCATCGACACCCGCTCGGTCGCCGACCTCGAGCTGTCCGGGCAGGTGGGCGCGGCGGCGGCGAAGGTGCGCATCGAGAAGGTATATCCGCCGCCCAAGGGCGAGGGCGCCGAAATGGTCGAGGGCTCCACGCAGGACGTGGTGGGCAAGCTCGTGGGCAAGATCAAGGAGCTCGGCCTCCTCTAGGCCGCAGGGAAGGAACACAAGATGGGCAGCATTCTCCTGGTCGCCGAGTTTCAGAAGGGAAGGATTCGCGAGGCCACCTACGAGCTGGTCGCCTTCGCCCGCCGCGTCGCGGAGGCGAGCGGCCGCGAGGTGCACAGCCTCGTGGCGGGCTCGGGCGTGGAGGCCGCCGCCGAGGAGCTGGCCAAGAAGGGCGGCGGCACCGTCCACTTGGTGGACCACGAGGTGGTGGCCCAGTACAGCCTGGATCCCTTCCTGCGGGCCGTGACCGCGGCCATCGAGGGCGCGTCACCGGACATCGTGCTGTTCTCGAACACGCCGAGCGGATGGGATCTGGCGCCCCGCGTGGCGGCGGCCCACGACGCGGCCTTCGTGAGCGACTGCTTCGAAGTGGAGGCCGAGGGCGAGAACCTCGTGCTGCTGCGCCGGGTCTTCAACGGCAAGTTCGACGCCCGCGTGGTGCCGACGCTTCCGGTGGTGGCCACCATGCAGCCGGGGGCGACGTCGGCGTTCGAGGGCTCGGCCGATGGCCAGGTCGCCAAGCTGGACGCGGACGTGACGGGCGAGTCGCGCACGCAGTTCGTGGAGGTGCGCGAGGCCGAGAAGAAGGGCGTGGATCTCAGCAAGGCGAGCGTGATCGTCTCGGGAGGCCGCTCCCTGGGCGGACCGGAGAAGTTCGAAGAGGTGATCAAGCCCCTGGCCGAGGCCCTGGGGGGCGCCGTGGGAGCCTCGCGGCCGGTGGTGGACGCCGGCTGGCTTCCGCACGAGTACCAGGTGGGATCCTCGGGTCAGACCGTGCAGCCGAAGCTGTACGTGGCCTGTGGCATCTCCGGTGCCATCCAGCACCTGGTGGGCATGAAGAGCTCCAACTTCATCATCGCCATCAACAAGGATCCGGACGCCCCCATCTTCGAGGTAGCCGACCTCGGAGTGGTGGGGGATCTGTTCGAGATCGTCCCGGCCCTCACCCAGGCGGTGAAGGAGGCCAAGGGCTGAGCCCGGGCGCCCCCGCGGGCGCCGTGCGCTCCGGAAAACACCCGACACCGGAGACGCCCGCCGCGGTTATCCGTTGACAGCCCCCCACCCAGCGGCGTACAGAGGGGTTGGGGGGGACCTGCCCGCGTTCCGGATCCGCATGCGCAGTGCTGCATCCGCAGCCGCTGGGCTGCCTGCCGATCCGTTCCTCCCGGAAACGGGGGGAGGCCACCCGGAAGGGGACGACCCATTCCGCGTCGCATCGCCTTCTTGAACGAGAAAGGTGGCAGCGCGAAAACCACGCTGGTCGCCAACCTCGGTGCCTTTCTGGCGCTGGAGCGTGGCCGCCGTGTGCTCGCGGTGGACATGGATCCCCAGGGTCAGCTGGGGAAGGTTCTGGGCGTGGAGACGGCCAAGACCGCCCACGGCTCCGCCATCGAGCTGCTGGTGGACGCGGCCCTGGAGAATCTGGAGTCCGAGCCGTCCCCGACCCCCCGCGGCCAGCTCCCCATCGTCCGCAGCCGCATTCCCACCCTGGACCTGATCGTGGCGAACAAGTCGCTCGGCCTGGCGCCCGCGCTGGAGGGCGGCAGCCGGGATCCCACCGGGCGCCTCGCCCGCCGCCTGGCGCTCTCCCCGGAGGTGGAGGACTACGACTTCCTGCTGGTGGACTGTCCGCCGTCCTTCGGGCCGCTCACGCTCAACGTGCTGCGCGCGGTGGACGAGGTGGTGGTCCCGGTTCCGCTCACCTTTCTGGCCTTGGACGGCTGCGCGGCGCTGGTGCGCACCCTCTCCACCGTGCGAATGCGTTACGAGCATCCGCGTCTACGCATCACCATGGTGGTGCCCACCTTCTACCGCCGCACGCGCATGGCCCAGTCGGTCCTGGAGCGCCTGAAGTCGCGCTTCCCCAAGGAGCTCGCCCAGGAGGCGCTCGGCTTCCACGTGAAGATCGACGAGGCGCAGTCCTACGGCCTCTCCATCTTCGAGTACGCGCCCCGCGACCGGGGCGCGCGGGCACTGGCGTCCCTGGCGGCGGAGCTGGAGGCGCGCTGTCCCACCTACGGGGAGGAGCGAGCCTGATGGCTCCGCACGATCCGCCGCCGGAGCCGGATGCGCCGGAGCTCGCGTCCCCCGAGGAGCAGCCGGCGCTCGGCAGGGACCCCTTCGCCGAGAACGGGGAGGGCGACCCGCTGGCGGAGTGGCTGGAAGCCCTGGATCGGGTGGCCGCCCGGCCCCCGGCGGCCCGTCGTGGCAACGGGAGCGCCGCGGGGGAGCCCGGCGCGCTTGCGAGCACGGAGGCGCCCGCGCGACGCGGTGTCTCCCTGGCGGAGGTCGACCTCCCGAAGGCCGGTCGCGGGGTCGAGCGGCTGCTCGGCGAGGAGCCCCGCCGACGCCTCGCCGCCCTGCTGGCCGGTCTCGGCGAGGAGGGGACCTACGACCGCTTCGGACTCTCCCGGGACACCCTGCGCCAGGCCTTTCCGGCCTTCTACGCGCTCTACCGCTTCTACTTCCGGGTCACGAGCCGCGGCCACGAGCAGCTTCCTGCGGGTCCGGCCGTGCTGGCCGCGAACCACGGAGGGCTGCTGCCCTTCGACGGCGCCATGGCAGTCCTCGACGTCATGCTCCACACGGACCCGCCCCGCCTGCCGCGCGCCATCGTGGACCGCTGGGCGGGCGCCCTGCCCTTCGTGAACGTCTTCTTCGCGCGGGTCGGTCAGGTGGTGGGCACGCGGGAGAACTTCGCCGCACTGCTGGACGAAGGTGAGCTGGTGCTGGTGTTCCCGGAGGGCATGGAAGGGATCCGCAAGACCGTGAGCCAGCGCTACCGCCTGCAGCGCTTCCACGTGGGATTCGTGGAGCAGGCGCTGCGCGCGCGGGCGCCCATCGTGCCCACGGCCATCATCGGCAGCGACGACCAGGCGCCGATCCTCTACGACGTGAAGCCGCTGGCCCGGCGGCTCGGGCTTCCCGTGGCACCCATCACGCCGACCTTCCCGTGGCTCGGTCCCGTGGGACTGCTGCCGTACCCGGTGCGCTACCGCATCGTCTACGGCGAGCCGCTCGCCTTCCACGAGCGCTTCGGCCCGGACGCCGCGGAGGACGCTCCCCTGGTGCGTGCCCTCGCCAGCCAGGTGCGTCGATCCGTACAGCTCCTGATGGATCGGAACCGCTGATGCCGAACGTCCTGGTGACCCACGCGGACGAGCCCCTGGGACGGCGCATCGTCAAGCTGCTCTGGCACGACGAGCGGGTCGGGCGGCTATTCGCGGTGGGGGCCGGACCGCCGCCGCGCGCCTTCGAGCGCTTTCGGATCGGGGCGCCGCCCCGCCTCCACTACGAGCGGGTCGATCTGGCCCGGCACCGGCCGGTGGCCGATCTGTTCCGCTCCAAGCGGCTGCGCGACGCGGCCATCGACTCCGTGATCCACGTGCCCGAGCACGCGGCACGACAGAATCGCCCGGTGGTGGCGCGCGTCCCCGGGCGCACCGCGGAGGCGAGGCTGGTGCTCCAGCACGCCCTCGAGTCCGGCTCCATCGGATCGCTGGTGGCCCTGGGAAGCGCCTGCGTCTACCGGCTCGCTCCGGGCAACGCCAACCGCCTGCACGAGAGCAGCGAGCTGGATCTCGATCCCGACGTCCCGCCCGAGCTGCGCTCCTGGATCGACTGCGACATGTTGTTCCACGGCGAGATCGGCAGCGCCCGACTCCGCCTGGTGTTGCTGCGCGTGCCGACCGTGGTGGCGTCGGGCGGCTATGTCTACCTGCGGCCCGGCTTCGAGGGACGCGCCGGCCCGCGCCTGCGTGCCGCGGGCTTCGACCCCCTTTGTGCGCTGATCTCGGACAAGGACGTGGCGCGCGCCGCACAGGCCGCGCTGCACGCCGAGACGCCCGGCGTCTTCAACGTGGCCGGCCACGAGACCGTGCCGCTCTCGGTGCTCGGACGTTGGACGCGTCGGCCGTGCGTGCCGGTGCCAGGCCCGCTGCTGGGCGGCCTCAATCGCGTCGCCGGCCGCCTGGGGCCCGGGCGCTTCCGGGATCTCCTGGACGGGCCACACCTCCGCTACGGATTCACGCTGGACGTACGCGAGGCGGAGCGCGTGCTCGGCTTCCGGCCCCGGTACCGGGTGGGACTGGCGCGCGCCGGCGACGGCTTGATGCGATTGGAGGCCGTGCCGGCCTAGCGACGTCGGACCCCTCGGCTATCTTGAGGCGTTCCCATGGCCGTCGACACCTCCCAGTTCCGCAACGGACTCAAGATCGAGCTCGACGGCGAGCCGTTCGCGATCACGTTCTTCCAGCACGTCAAGCCGGGCAAGGGCGGCGCCTTCGTCCGGACCAAGCTGAAGAACCTGCGCACGGGACGGGTCCTCGATCGCACCTTCCGATCGGGCGAGCGGGTGCAGGAGGCGGACGTCGAGGACCGCAAGATGCAGTATCTCTACCGCGACGGGGACAGCTTCGTCTTCATGGACACGACCAACTACGAGCAGCTCCCCTTCTCGCAGGAGCAGGTGGGCGACGTCGCCCGCTATCTCAAGGAGAGCCTCGAGGTGGACGTGCTGTTCTGGCGTGGCAAGCCCGTCAACGTGGAGCTGCCCGCCTTCATCGAGGCCCTGGTGACGCAGTGCGACCCGGGCATCCGCGGCGACACCGCGTCGGGCGCCACCAAGCCCGCCACCATCGAGACCGGCGCGGTGGTGCAGGTACCGCTCTTCATCAAGGAAGGCGAGAAGATCCGGGTGGACACCCGGAGCGGTCAGTACGTCGAGCGGGTCGGCTGATCCGGGCATGTCCGCGCAGGCGCCGACCCACCGCCCGGTGCGCGCGGTGGTTCTCGCCGGCGGCGGCGCCCGGGGCGCGTACGAGGCGGGCGTGCTGCGCTACGTCCTCGACGAGCTGCCGCGGCGGCTGGGCCGCGAGCCGGTCTTCGATCTGATCTGCGGCACCTCCGTGGGCGCCATCCACGCCTGCTTCCTGGCGGCCACCGCCCACGAGCGCTCGGAACGCGGTGGCCGCCTAGCCGGGAGCTGGCTGCGACTGCGTCTGGACCAGATGCTTCCGGTCAAGGCCGGGGACGTCTTCCGGCTTCCCGGCCGCCTGCTCGGCCTGCGTCAGCTGGCCCGCCAGCTTCGCCACGGCCGGCTGCCCGAACGCCTGTACGGCCTGTTCGACCCCGCCCCGCTGGAGCGCGTGGTGCTCCACGCCATCCCGTGGCGGGCGATCCGCCGCAACGTGCTGGACGGACGCTTCGCGGCGCTGGCCGTGACGGCCACCCAGATCGCCACGGGACGCGCCGTGGTGTTCGTGGAGAACCGGGAGCGACGCATCGCACGCTGGACGCGCGATCCCTTCACCGTGGCGCGTGCCGCCCGCATCGGCCCGTCCCACGCCCTGGCCTCGGCAGCGATCCCGCTGCTGTTTCCCGCCGTGCGCATCGGCAGCACCTACTACGCCGACGGCGGGCTGCGCCTCAACACGCCGCTGGCGCCGGCCCTGCGTCTGGGCGCCAATCGCGTGCTGGTGGTCGTGCCGCGCCGCGCCCACTCCGAGCGCCGGGACGCCCAGCTGGCGGAGCAGCGCGTGGAGGCCTACGGGAACCCGCTGTTCCTGTTCGGCAAGGTGCTCGACGCGCTGCTCCTGGACCGCGTGGAGACCGACCTGGCCCAGATGCGGCTCCTGAACGAGATCCTGCGCGACGGCGTCGAGGCCTTCGGGCCGGAGTTCATGGGGCGTATCAACGCGATTGCCGAGCGCAGTCGGGGGCAGGCGTTTCGCATCGTGGGCGACGTGGTGGTGCGTCCGAGCAGCGACCTGGGCGTCCTGGCCGGACAGGTGCTCAAGAGCCGCGAGACGCGGGGGCGCATGTCCCCGCTGCTGCGCCTGCTCCTGCGCGCGCTGCCCGGGGAAGCGCCCGTGGAGGCGGACCTGGCCTCCTATCTGCTCTTCGACGAGGAGTTCACCGGGCCGCTGCTGGAGCTGGGCTTCGAAGACGCGCGAGCCCGGGAGGAGGACTTCGTGCAGTTCTTCTCCGACGAGCCCGCGGAGGCGGCGTGAGGGGCGAGCAGCTCGCGCGTCAGTGGGTCCTGATCCAGCGGCTGGCCCGCAGCCGCGGCGGCGTCGGCCTGGACGAGCTGGCCGAGGAACTCGAGTGCGTGCGACGCACCGTCTACCGCGATCTGGACGCCCTCATGCTGGCGGGCTTCCCGCTGCTGAGCGAGCGGCGCGACGGACGCGTCTACTACCGCTTCCTCGACACCTTCCGTCTGGGCGACGTCCCGTTCACGGCGGACGAGATGCTGGCCCTGGCCTTCGGCGAAGACCTGCTGCGGACGCTGGAGGGGACCGTCTTCCACGACTCGATCCGCTCCGCCCTGGACAAGATCCGCGCCAGCCTGGGTCCCGACGTGGAGCGCTACCTGGCGCGGCTGGACCAGTCGTTTCGCGTGCTGCCGGGCCCGCACAAGAGCTACGCCCGTTTCCGCGAGACGATCCAGCGCCTGAACCAGGCCGTCCTGGAGCGCCTCACGGTTCGCGTGCGCTACCGCACGGCCCGTACCGGAGAGGACTCGGTGCGCAAGCTCGATCCCTATCACGTCTGGTACCAGGCCGGCGCCCTCTACGTCGTGGGCCACGACCATCGCCGCGGCGAGATCCGGACCTTCGCCGTGCACCGGATCCGGCGCATCGAGCTGACGCAGCAACGCTTCGAGGTTCCCGGGGACTTCGACTTCGACGCCTACAAGGCCTCGTCCTTCGGCGTCGTGGCCGAGCCGGCCGAACGGGTGCGGATCCGCTTCCACGAGCGGCGCGCGGAGTTCGTGGCGGAGCGCACCTGGCACCCCAGCCAGAGGCTCGAGCGCCGTCCGGACGGCTCCCTGGAGCTCGTGATGGAGGTGGGCACCGGCGAGGAGACCCGCCAGTGGGTGCTCGGCTTCGGAGCCGACGCGGAGGTGCTCGAGCCGGAGTCGCTGCGCGCCGACGTGCGGCGCGAGCTGGCCCGGGCGCTCGTGCGCTACGAGCGCGCGCCCCGCGCGCGCGTCACGCGACCGGCCCGCCCCCGCTAGCCCCCGCCTCGCGACCGGCGCGGTCGAAGCCCACCATTATGCCGAGCTCCCGGTAACGGCTCTCGGTTCGCTCGGTGATCAGGCCGAGGCCGAGCAGGTTCGGGATCACCGTGTGCACGTACATCAGGCTGTTGAGCTCGGCGAAGTTCGGGAGCTGGAGATTCAGGCGTACCACGGTCTCCGGATCCATGCCGTACCTGGGCCCGAGCAGGTGCAGCATGTCCAGGTTCTGGTTGGCGTTGAGCGCCTCGAGGATACCGAAGGCGAAGTCCTCCATGCCGCGGCGCTCCTCCGCGTCGGCCTCTCGCACCGCCCGCCGCATCACGAGCACGCCGAAGGCGGCGTGGCGGGCCTCGTCCTGCTCCACGCGGCGGATCAGGTCCGCGAGCAGCGGGTGGTGGGTCTCCTTGCGCAGCAGGTCCAGGATACCCACGGCCACGCCCTCGAACAGGCACTGCATGCCGAGCGTCTTGGTGCGCGCCGTCTCCGCCGAGAGCAGCGCATCGAGCAGGATCTTGAGCGTGGGGGCCACCGGGTAGATCGTGCCCACCTTGCGCTGCAGGAACTTGGCCAGGGCCTCCACGTGGCGTGCCTCGTCGGTCACCTGGCTGGCCGCGTACCACTTCTCGTCCATCTTGCCGCAGGCGTTGGTCAGCTGACCGCAGAGCTGGAGCGCCGCCTGCTCGCCGTGTAGCAGCTGCGAGAGCACGTAGGCCAGCTCGTCGAAGGCGGCCGCGCGCTGGGTGGCCTCGTCCTTGCCCATGAGCTTGGCCACCTGCGCCAGCAGCGACGCCTCGGGCTTGATCAGCCACTCGTCCCGGGAGAGCGGGATGGACCAGTCCAGGTCGCGCTCCGCGTTCCACTGGTTGACCTTGCCCTTCTCGTAGAGGTTGCGGAGCTCCTCCACCTGCTGGCCGTACTCCCAGGTCCAGTGGAGCTCCAGCGGCACGTCCACGTCGATCTGGCCACGCAGTCCCTCGATCTCGTCCGTGTCCACGAACTCGACGACCTCGAAGTCGCCGAAGCGGCGACGGTGATCCTGGATGAACTTGCTCAACGGGAATCCTCCCCGACGTTCGTGGCTCGCGCGGCGAGCCCGTGGTGCAGAAGCGACTTCACCTCGCGCTTGCGGCGGGTGACGGCTTCGGCGGAGAGCAGCGGCTGGCCGAGCAGCTCCTCGCCGAACTCGCCCGAGGCGAAGTGGTAGACGGTGGCTCCGATCAGGGTCTGGATGGTGTGGCTGGGGGAGACACGGCGGAAGGCGCCGGACTCCGCCCCCTCGCGCAGCAGGGCCCGGATGCCCTGCACCATGGCCGCGAGGTGACGCTCGGCCGCCACTCCCTCGGGCCAGGCGCTGGCGTCGAAGTCGTCGTCCTCGAACAGCGCCCGCAGCAGCAGACGCGCGGCCGGCGGATCCTCCGCCAGGGCGTCCACCAGCTCGTCCACCCAGCGGTCGAGCCGCCGGCGGGCGTCGGCGGGCGCCGTCGTGGCCACGCCGAGCCGCTCCTCCAGCCGGCCCAGCACGCGCTCGAGCACGGCCAGGTAGAGCTGCGTCTTGCTCTCGAAGTGGTGGAAGAGGGAAGACTTGCCGAGGCCCGCCGCGTCGGCCACGCCCTGCATGCCGACCCCCGCGTAGCCGCGGCGGGCGAAGAGGAGCTCCGCCACCTCGAGGATCTTGTCCCGGGAGCTGGGGGCGGCCAGCTCCGGGGACCTTCTGGGCTGCGGGCGATGCATGCCCCCTCCCCTCGGCCCGACCGGTCGGTCGGTTGAGGGCAAAGTACGACGCCGCCCAGGGAGCGTCAACGTCGCCTAGGGCGCCACGACCTCCACCGGGCCGAGGTCCGCCACCTGCTCCCGGAGCGCCTCCGCCGGTCCCACCAGGACGATGGCGGCCCGCTCCGGGTGCAGCAGCTCGCGGGCCGCCCGGGCCACCTCCTCCGCGGTTACCGCGCGCACGCGCGTCCGGTAGGTGTCCAGGGCGTCCCGGGGCAGCCCGTGCACCTCGAGGTTCACGAGGCTGGCGGCGATCGCTCCCGCCGTCTCGAGACGGAGCGCGAACTGGCCGGCGGCGAAGCTCTTGGCCGTGGCGAGCTCCTCCGCGCTGGGAGGCTCCCGCTCGATGCGTTCCAGCTCGGCCAGCACCAGGTCCACGACCTGACGCGTCTCCGCCACGCGCGTGAAGGTCCCGACGCGGAACGGGCCCGGCTGACGGCGCAGGGAGAAGCCCGACCACACGCCGTAGGTGAGACCGGCATCGGCGCGAACCCGCGCCATCAGCCGCGAGAGGAAGCCCCCTCCTCCGAGCACGGCGTTCATGAGCGAGGCGGGCACGCGCTCGGGGCTGGTGCGCTGGATGCCGTCGTGACCGATGACGATCTGGGCCTGATTGAGGTCGGGCCGGTCCACGATCACGATGCGCCGGGCCGGAGGAGCCGGCGCGGGAGGCGGTGAGGCGGGCGGGGGCGTCTGGCCGGAGAGCGAGTCGGCGAAGACGCGCTGCGCGCGCTCCAGGACGCGGCCCGGATCGACGTCGCCCACCGCGTAAAGGATGGCGCCCTGCGCCACGAACGAGCGCCGGTGGAAGGCGCGCGCCGCGTCCGCGTCCAGCGCCGAGGCGGTCTCCGGAGTGCCTTCCAGGGGGAGCCCGTAGCGGTGGCTGGGGTAGAGCGTACGCGTGAAGTGCCAGGACGCGAGAATGCTCGGGTCGTCCTTGGCGCGCTCCAGCGCGGCGAGGCGCTCGGAGCGGGCGCGCCCGGCCTCGGCCGGCTCGAAGCGGGGACGGAGCACGACGTCCTCCAGCAGCTCGAAGAGCGTCGTCGCGTCCTCGGAGAGGCCCGAGAGCACGACCGACGTCGCGTCCCACTCGGCCGACACCTCGAGGCGTGCGCCGAGCTCGTCCACGGCCCGGGCCAGGGACAGGGCATCGCGTTCGCCCGCACCGCGCTTCATCAGCTCCGCCGCGAAGGTGGCGAGGCCTGCCTCCTCGAGAGCCTCGAAGCCGGCGCCCCGCGGCACGACCAGGCCGAGCTCCACCAGCGGCAGGCGGTGGTCCTCGAGCACCATCACCTCGAGTCCGTTGGACAGCCGGGTGCGGTGGAGCCGCTCGTCGGGCACCACCGGCCCCTCCGCCACCGGCGGCGGAGGAAGCTCCCAGGCGGGCCTCGCGCCGGGCCACACGCATCCGAAGGCGAATGCGGCCAGCAGCGCCAGCCTCGGGGCGGACCGGCTCACGGGCGACCGTCTCCGGGGTCCGCGGGCGGCGGCTGCACCACCACGACGCTGCGCCGGTCCGTGCGCAGATAGGTGCGCGCCACGCGCTGTACGTCCTCCGCGCCGACGCGCCGGATCGCCGCCAGTCGCTCCTCCAGCGGTCGGATGCGGCCGAGCATCACGTAGTCGCTGCCGATCCGGGAGGCCAGGGAGCTGGTGGTCTCGAGCCCGGCCACGAGCCCCACCTCGAGCTGGCGCCGCGCCTTGGCGAGCTCGTGCGGCGCCACGGGCTCCCGGCGCAGCCGCTCGATCTCCTCGAACAGCAGCGCCTCGGTGCGAGGCAGCGAGGCGTCGGGGCGCACGCGCGCCATGGCGTAGAAGAGGCCGGCGTCTCCCAGCTCCCAGTAGGCACCGTGGGCGGCGAGCGCCTGCTGCTCGCTGTAGACGAGACGCTGGTAGAGCCGGCTGGAGCGACCGGCGGACAGGATCTGGCTGGCCACGTCCAGGGCCTCGGCGTCCGGGTGCCCCGTGGCCGGGGCGTGCCAGGCCGCCGTCACGAGCGGGCTGCGCGCCTCGAAGTGCACCGTGGCGCGGCGCTCGCCCGTCTGCTCGGGCTCTGCGGTGGGGTTGCGCGGAATCCGGCCCGCGGGCTCGAGCTTGCCGAACGCACGTCGAAGGTGGGCCAGCGCCGCGTCGGGCTCGAACGCGCCCACCACGACGATCACCAGATTGTTCGGGGCGTAGAAGGCGTCGAAGAACTCGCGACAGGCGGCGACGGTCACCGCTTCCACGTCGCTCCTCCAACCGATCACCGGCCAGCGGTAGGGATGCGA
>JBFGJV010000045.1:0-17410 GCA_041577015.1 Myxococcota bacterium | reverse complement strand
GCGCTGGCGGTCGCGATCGCTCTCACGCCCGCCCTCCGCGCTGCGGTCGCGCTACAGCCCCCACCGGTCCTCCCCGCCCTGCGGCCACTCGTCATGCAGGATTCCCCCGGCGAGGATCGGCGCTTTCTCGCCTACCAGGACATTGCAGGCTGGGTGAACCGCCAGCCGGCGGTGTCGGCGCCCGTGCTGCTCGCCCCCGAGATCGGAATCCTCGGCTATCTGCTTCCGGAAGCCGAGGTGCGCGACGTGGTCGGGCTCGCGAGCCCCGATCCCGATCCCCGGCGGATGTACGACTTTCCCCACTTCATCGCGCGGCACGATCCGGACTACCTCGTGATGATCGGTGGCATCGCGCGGCGCGGGACGCTGCGCTTTCGCCTCTCCGACGGAAGCGAGGCCCGGTATCGGCGCGTGTACGTCTCGCGGCCCGGCTACCTGGGGTCCGCGGTGTTCCAACGCGTGCCCGCGGCCAGGACCTCCCGGCCCGGGCAGCGCGTGCCACGAGCACTCGCGGCCATCTGGCCACTTCCCGCCGGGCTACTCGACGTAGCCCAGGGCGCGCAGTCGCCGACGCTCCTCCCGTGAGAGCGGCGCCACGCTCGTCCCCGCGTCGCCTCGCCGTTCGAGCAGGCGCTGTTGCATGCGCGCCGCCACCTCTGGACGCTCCATCAGCAGGTTGCGCAGCTCGCGCGGGTCGCTCTCGAGATCGTAGAGCTCACTCTGCTCCGGGCGCCGCTCGTGGTGGATGTACTTCCACCGTCCCTGGAGCAGGGCGAAATGGACCTCGTCCTTGTGATCGCGAATCCCGGGGCTCGCGTCGTGTCGAGCGTGACCAGGAGCACGCTGCGCGGATCGGGTGTGCAGGCTGCGAAGGCCACGATCGCCAGGATCGACAGGAGGGCGACGCAGCCCGGCCTGAACAGCCGGGCCGCCCCGCCTCCGTGACCCCTGCGTCGCGCCACGGCCATCCCCGTAACCCCCTGGCCCTCGAGGCCGGCTCCGCGCTCGGATCGGCCCTCCGAGGCGGTACCCTCCGGCGCCCGATCGTGCAAACCCCAGGGAGAGCCCATGGGACGCCGCCTGCCCACCGCGCTCGCCGCACTCGCGTTCGCCCTGCTGAGCGCGGCGGTCCTGTGGGTGGCCGCAGGTCCGATCCTGACGGACGACCTCTGGTGGCATCTGGCGATGGGCGAGTTCTATGCGACGCATGGACCCTTCGCCACAGGCGACCCCCTGCTGCACACGGCGCACGCGCACGCGCCGATCCCGCACGAGTGGCTGTTCGGCGTGTTGGTTCACGTCGTCGAGCGCGGGTTCTCCCTTCCCGGACTGCGCGCCGTGCATGCGCTGCTCGTGCTCGGGATCCTGGGACTCGCCCTGGCGCTGTTCCGACGCCAGAGCGCGGCATGGGCCGAAGCGCTCGTGGCCGCCAGCGTCTTCCTGGCACTCTCCTGGTTCAGGCTCTTCCAGTTGCGGCCGGACCTCGTCAGCATCCCAGCCACGTTGCTTTTGTTTTGGCTGCTGGTCGAGCCGGAGACCCCCGTGTCGAGGCGGCGTCTCGCGGCCGCGGTGGCGCTCCTGGTTGTCTGGGCCAACCTGCACTCGCTCTTCGCGCTCGCATTTCCGCTGCTCGGCGCCGCTCTCGGGGGCATGCTGGTGCGCGCGGCCCTGGCACGCCGTCGCGGCGAGCCGGAGGGGGCGCGCCTTGAGAGCCGAAGGGCGGGGCGGCTGGCCGCGGCGCTCGGGATCGGTCTGGTCGCGAGCGGCGCCAACCCGCGCGGCTTCTCCCAACACCTCACGTTCTTCACCTCGTCCACTGGGAGCGCCATCTGGAGGGTCTTCGACGAGTGGACACCCTTCGATCCCCTCTCGCCCGTCTACGTACAAGGCGTGAGTCCGCTCTCTTGGGCACTCACGAACCTCGTGCTGCTGGCCTTCGTCGGGATCGCGGCCTTCGGTGGCTGGCGTCTGCTCCGATCGGGAAACGCGCGCGAGGTGTGGCGCTTCGATCCCGTGCTCGCGGCCCTCGGACTCGCCTCGCTAGCCGCGCTCCTGGTCTCGATCCGCTTCCTTTGGATGACGATCTTCCCGCTGCTCTTCGTCCTGCGCGTGGCGAACGGGACCGTGGCCGGAAGTCCACGCCGAGCGTCCAAGCTGGCGTGGTCGGCCGCCGTCGCCTCCGTCTTCTTGCTGGCGCTCTGGCCACGCTGGAGCCAGTTCCCGCTCGTCGCCTCCAATCTCCCGCTCTCTGGCCGTGCCTGGCTCGGCCAGCCCTACGTGCCCTGGAAGTACCACGCGGTGGGCGTGCGTTTCCTGCGCGAGACCGGCTTCCGGGGCAACCTGTTCAATCCATACGAGATGGGGGGCTTCCTCGCCTACTGGCTCGGCCCCGACGTCCGCACCTTCATCGACGGGCGCACCGAGCACTACCCGCCTCAGGTCTTCGAAGATGCACTGCGCATCGCCTCCCGCCGCGGGCGCGAGCCGGGCCAGAGGCTGACGGACCTGCTCGAGTCGCGCGGCGTGGATCTCTTCTTCGGCGTCGGCTTTCCCAGCCCCGACACGCGTCCGGGCGCACACTGCACCACCGAACACCTGGCCGGCGCGCCCGGATGGATCCTGGTCTCCCGCTCCGTGCACCACGCGCTCTACCTGCGCGTCAACCCGCGCAATCGCGACAACCTGCAACGAATCGCCAGCTGGTACGCGGCCCAGGGCGTGCCCTTCGACTCGAGGCGGGGCCTCGACCCGGTGCGCGTGATCCGTGAGCGGCCGGCGTGGGCAGCAGCAAACGAGATGCTGCCCGGGCCCGATGCGGAGCGCGGGGGCGCGGGGCCAGCGACCCGCTTCGCATCGGTCGACGCGCTCGCCCGGATCCACGCGCTGCTCGGATCGTTCGATGCCCAGCTCGCCCTGGAGCGCGAGGCACTCGCGCTCCGCCCGGACGCCAAGGACCCCCGGCGGCGCCTCGTCTACGCGCTGCTGCGCACCGGGGCGCCCGAGCGGGCCCTCACCGAGGTGCGTCGGCTGCGGGCTCGGGACCCCGCCGACCCGCTTTCCGCGGCCGCGGAGCGCAGCGTGCGACGCTTTCTCGAGGCGACGCGGCGGACGCGGCGGAGCCCACGCCTCGACGCCTTGCCACCCGAGGTCTTTGCCGATCTCTTTCCCTTGCTTTCCCGCGGAGATGCGGCCTGGTTGCGTACCCACTTCTACCACACGCGCCTGGACGCCGGGCTCTAGAGGGGGTGCTGCAAATCCAGCCGCGCCGCGCTCTACGGCGCCTTGCCCGCGTCACGCCGCCCGGTCTCCGATGCGAGCCTCCGTTCCAAGGCGCGCAGCCGCGCGGCCAGTCCCGCAAAGTCCGGCTCCAGGCTCCGTGCGCGCAGGTGGGCGTCTCGGGCCTCCCGGAGTCGCCCCTGCGCTTCCAGCGAAAGACCCAGGTTGAACCAGATCTGCGCGTCCTCCGGGGCCTCCTCCAGCGCGAGCCGATAGATCTCGGTGGCCCTTTCCGGCATACCCGCTCGCAAGTAGATATTTGCCTGATTGTTGTACGCACTCCCCAGGTCGGGCTTGATGCCGATGTTGCAGTTGAAGACCACCAGACACGCGAACGCCAGCGCGCCGACGACGAGCTTCCGCTCCGTCGTCATCAACCACCGCACGCCAGCCGCCCCGAACAGGATCAGGATAGGAACGACCGGAAGTCTGTAGCGGGAGCTCATCGTGAACAACAGCAGCGCACCGAGATGGCAGGCCAGAACCCCGTAGAAGAGCGCATGCTCGCGTCCGCGACGTAGACCCAGCGCCATGCCCAGGACCGCAAACGCCGATATCACGCCATACCGCATCGGCAGCAGGCTGAGCACCCAGGAGAACTTCCTATAGAACTGGAAGTTGGCGTTGATCGGAGCTTCGTAATCGTGGAGGAACAACAGGAGCTTCCGTGCTTCGAGCGCCAGGTAGGACAGTGGCTGCGAAACGATGGATTCCACGCCCTTCCCGAACCAGTAGCGAGATACCTCGCCGGCGCTGAGCACCCGCCCCACGTCCTGCTGTGCGAGCCGTCTGGCCTCGCGGTCGAGCGCCATGGGGTCCCGAGGAAGGTGCTCCGGAATCCGGTAACCCCCCGTCGCGTCTTGATGGTTGCCCAGGTAGAAATTGATTCCGCCGTGGGAACCGATGAGTACCGCCTCTCCGGTCACGAGGTAGTTACGTGCAGTCACGGGCGCAATCGTCACTACGAGGGCCGCGCAAAACGCCGCCACGGCCCGGGGTGAGCGGCGATGAACCACCAGCCAGGCAGCGACGAAGACGTCTGCGAGCAGCAGGTTGGGGCGTCCGAGCGTCGCCAGGCCGAGGGACGCGCCGGCCGTCCAGGCGCGCCCGGCCACGAGCTCGTGCAGGGCCAGGACCATCAAGAACACCGCCAGGGACGTCATCAAGAGCTGGCTCTCGTAGAAGATGAAGAGCGGATAGAGTGAATAGAGCAGGCCCACGATCCACGTGGTCTCGCGACCGAACTTGCTGGATGCGATCCGAAGCAGCAGGAGCGCGGTGATGCATCCCAGCAGATGTTGCAGGATGCGGACGACCTCGGGGTGGTGCCCGAAGATCGTGTACACGAAGGCCAGGAAGTAGGCGTACCCGGGGGACAGCACGAAGGCGCCTTCGCCCAGAATGTCTCCTGCGACGATCCTGGCGGCCCACGCGTCGAACACCCGAGAGTCGAGAACCAGGCCGGTCAAGAACGGGTCGTCCCAGGTTTCCAGGACGAAGCCGACGCGCAGCACCAGATTCAAGACGAACAGCGTCACGAAGGGATGTCGAGCGCACAGGGCACCTAGTGCCATGACGTCGATTCTAGAGGACTTGCCTCGACTCCCGGAGGTAGAATGGTGCTCCACCGTGTCCCGCCCCGGAGGTCCCGATGCCCCACCGAACGCCGACGCTCCTGGCCGCCCTGGTCGTCGCTGTCCTTGCCGGTGCCGCCTCGGCCGGGCCGCCGAAGTCCTCCCCTGCTGGCCGAGGTCCGTGCGCGGCGCTCGAGCGGGTGCTCGGCGTGCTCGAGTGGCAGGAAGCCCAGCGTCGCGGGCCTGCGCTACTGGGCAACTCCCGGGACGACTGGCGCCGCAGCGCCACGCGCGTCCTGGCGCGGAACTTCGCCGACCGCTGCGTGACGCTCAACCAGATCCAGGTGCTCGGCAGCCACAACAGCTACCACGTAGAGCCCGAGCGGCAGCTCTTCGACCTGATCGTGCCCTTCGACTCCCAGGTGCTGGGCTGGGAGTACACCCATCTTCCGCTGGACCAGCAGTTCGCCTTCCAGGGCATCCGCCAGCTCGAGCTCGACGTCTTCGCGGACCCCGAGGGCGGCCTCTACGCCCGGCCCATCGGTCTCCAGATCCTCGAGATGGATCCCGACCTGAGCGTGCGCATCCCGGAGCTCGAGCCGCCGGGCATCAAGGTGCTGCACGTGCAGGACCTCGACTACCGAACCACGTGCCTCTCGCTGATCGAGTGCCTGGTGACGATCAAGGCCTGGTCCGACGCCAACCCCGAGCACCTGCCGATCTTCGTGATGATCGAGGCGAAGGACGAGCCGGTTCCCCCCTTCTTCGGGCTCCCCTTTGCCGTGCCGCTACTCTGGGACGTGCCCTTCTTCGACGACCTCGACGCCGAGATCCTCTCGGTGTTCCCCCCCGAGCAGCTGATCCTGCCCGACGACGTGCGCCGGAACCGCGCGACGCTCGAGGAGGCGGTGCTCGAGGACGGCTGGCCCACGCTCGGCCAGGCGCGCGGCAAGGTCTTCTTCGGGCTCGACAACGGCGGAGCGAAGCGCGAGGCGTATCGGTCGGGCTCGCCGGCCCTCGAGGGGCTGGTGCTCTTCACCAACTCCTTCCCCGGCCAGGCCGACGCCGCCTTCGTGAAGAGGAACGACCCGATCGGGGACTTCGACGCCATCCAGGAGCTGGTGGCGGAGGGCTACCTCGTGCGCACGCGCGCCGACGCCGACACCGTGCAGGCACGTACCGGAGATACGACGCGCCGCGACGCCGCGCTGGCGAGCGGCGCCCAGTTCGTGAGCACCGACTACCCGGAGCCGGATCCGCGCTTCGGTACCGGCTACGCCGCGGAGATCCCGGGCGGCTTCGGGGCGCGCTGCAATCCGGTGAATGCGCCGGTGGGCTGTCGCGACGCCGCCCTCGAGCCCGAGCTGGACGGCGAGCTCTGAGCCTCCGCTCCGTTTGCCGGCCCCCATGCCGCTGCGCCGACTCGCGAGGCTGCTTCCCGTCCTCGCCGTCGTAGTCGCCGCGGGGGCGCTGCGCTGGGCCGTGATGGAGTCGGTGCTCCCGGTACGCCCCCACGGCGACGAGGTCTACTACCTCGGCACGGCCATGCAGATCGCGCTGGGCAACGGCCACGTCTCGGCCGACGGCCGTCTGCGCGCTGCCTGGGCCCCCGGCCAGTCCTTCTGGCTGTCGCGCTTCGTGGAACCGTCCTCGATCCGCGCGGGCGACCCGATGCCTCGTCTGCGGCGGCTGGCGCAAATGGATCCCGAGCGGGCGGACCCCGAGCTGGTTGCGTTCCTCCGACCGCTGCTGCGCGCGCAGGTGCTGCTCGGCACGGCGCTCGTGCTTGCCACACTCATCCTGGGGCATCAGCTCTTCGGAGCCAGGACGGGCCTGCTGGCCGCGACGCTGGTGGCGGTGGATCCCGTGCTGGTGGCCTACAGCCACTACCTCTGGTCCGAGACGCTCTTCGCGCTGCTGTTCGTCACGGCCCTCGTGGCGGCGGTGGCCACCGCCAGCACGCAGAAGAGGGCGCTCGCCGTGAGCGCCGGACTGCTCTTCGGCGCTGCGGCGCTCACGCGCGAGATCGCCGTCCCGCTGGCAGTAGCTTGCGGACTCTGGTGGCTCATGACAGCCGAGCCCGGGCGCCGCCGCAGGGCGTTCGGACTCGTGCTGCTGCTCGGCCTCGGGGGGAGCGCCGTGGTCGTGCCCTGGACGCTGCGGAACGCCCAGGTGCTGCCCCGCTGGGTGCCGATCGCCAGCCGGGGATGGGCGACGGTGCGGGAAGGGAACGCGCTGTCCGGTTGGCTGAGCCTCGACTATCGCGAGATCCGAGCCTTCCAGGAGCGCTACTTCCGCCTGGACGAGGGCGCCCAGATCGAGCTGGCACGTCGCGAGGCCCTGGAGCTGGTCCGGGAGGAGATGCCGCTGCTGCTTGCCAAGAAGCTCGTCAGCACCCCGACCCTGCTGTTCGAACCGAGCTCCAAGCTCTACGAGAAGATCAGCCTGGGTGGCTACGGAACGGTGTCCCTCGGCCTCGTGCGCGGGCTGCTCGTGGCCTGCACGGCTTTCTGGGCGGCGACCTTGGGCTTCGCGGTGCTGGGCATCGCGGGCGCAGGACGCCGCGACCGGCGGCTGCTCCCCGTGTGCGTACTCGGCGCTTCGCTGCTGCTGCTGGTCCCGAGCTACGCGATGACGCGCTATCGCGTGCCGCTGATGCCGCTGTTGCTGGTCTATGCAGCCCACGCCATGCGAAGCGGTCGCGCGGTGTTCGCGGAGCTCCGCGGGGGGCGGGCCTGGGGCGTCGCTGTGGCCCTCCTGGTGCTCTACGGGCTCTGCCTGCCGTATTTCGCCGCGGATGCCGCCTCGCTCTGGACGCGCGGGCGGATCGCGAGCGGATGGTGGTTTTCGTAGGGAGTGTCAAAGCGGCTCAGGAGCCGCCGGCCTCGATCAGCGCCCCTTCGGCGCCCGTCCGGGCCGCGGCCCGCGCCAGGGCGAGCTCCCTGCGGATCTCGCCGTCGTTGGGTGCCAGGAAGATCGCCTGCTCCAGCAGGGCCGTCGCAGCCTCGCTCCGTCCCGCCTTGCGCGCGGCCCGCCCGCCCCAGTGCCAGGCCCGGGCGTCCTCGGGCGCGAGTGTCCGGGCCACCTCGTAGGCCCGCTCGGCCTGCTCGAAGCGGCCCGACCGCTCGTAGAGGGCGCCCAGATTCAGCTGAGCCGGCAGGTTGGCCAGCAGAGCCACGCTGCGCTCGAGCTCCGCAGTTGCGCCGAGGGTATCGCCGCCCTGGGCCATCAGGTAGCCGAGGCTGCTGCGCACGTGGGCGCTGTCCCGCCCGATCCACGCCAGGCGCTCCGCCGCACGCTCCACGCGCGCCACGTCGCCACGCGCCACGGCGCGTCTCACCCCGAACTCCATCTCCAGCGTGCCAGCCGCGGTGAGGAGGACGCCGGCCGCGCCCGACGCCCAGATCACGGGCCGCAACCACGACCACCGCGGCACGATCTCCTCGGGCTCCGTTCGGCCTCGAATCAGGATCCGGGCCAGACGTCCGTCGCGCAGCTTCCAGATTGCGCTGTCGAGAAGCACGTGGTGGAGATTCAGCCCCGCCGCAACGATCACGAAGAGTCCGCTGTCGAAGGGCAGGGGTCCGATCAGCGCGGGCGAGAGCACCAGGATCGGCAGCCCGTAGATCGCCGAGCCGGCCAGCAGCGCCTTCAGCAGGTAACGGGCTCTCGAGGCTCCCGGCTGCCGGCGCTCGGCATAGTAGGTGGTGATCCACAGATACTGAGCCCCGTGGACCACAGACACCCACACGAAGGTGTAGGCCACGTTCTCCGGCCTCAACGGATGGAGTCCCGCGACCACACCCATGCTCACCAGGACGGGAAGCACGTACCACAAGGCCTGCGTACCGAGCAGCACGGCGCCCGGCGCGACGTCGCGCCACGCGCGGGCATCGCGTAGCTGGACGAGCGTCGACCCGAGCGCATAGATGTACGCGAGCGTGAGCAGGATGAGGGCCGGCTCACGCACCATGGCCGGAATCCCGAGCGGGAGGAATCGGTACACGGTTCCACTGGCGTAGAAGGGCGCATACTCGCTGCTCTGCACGCCGCCATGGAGCGTCAGCACGAACAGGATGCAGGGCAGCAGGAAGCAGTAGTAGAGCTTGCGCTTGAGGTCCGGGTTCACGTCTACGCCCCGGCGGCGCATCAAGATGAGGGCGATGCCGTAGTTCTGCCCCGAGAAATGCCACGGCAGCACGGTGAGGTACAAGCTCAAGAGCAGCGAACCGAGCCACACGTTGTAGAGCGCGGCCAGGAACGCCACCGTCGTCAGGATCGTGATGTGCACGGCGAAGACCGTGTAGGCGCGACGATCCTCCCGGTGCTCGTAGACGCGCAGCAGCGTGGCGCCGACGTGGGGCGTGCCGACGGCGAGAACCAGCAGCGGCATCAGGCCGGCCGGTGCGAGGCTGTGGAGCATCGGGCCGGCCAGGATCAACAGCGCCAGCAGTGGCACGTAGATCAGCCCGCCGCCGAGGAGGAGGTCCGAGGCGGGACCGTGGACCCAGCGTGCGCTCTGGGGAAGCGATGCGGCGCTCACGAAGCCGATTATACCGGCAGGGTCTGGCCGGTGCGAACCGGAGCGAGCGAAACCCGCCGTGGCGCCGGACGCGGACCGCGCGGCGGACGCCTGGGCCCCGACGTGCTACTCCACGCCATGGGTATGGGCGCAGCGGTTCGGAATCGCATCCTGTTCGTGCTGTTCTTCCTCTCCGGCCTTTGCAGCCTCGCCTACCAGGTCGTCTGGCTTCGCCTCGCCTTCGCCGCCTTCGGGATCGTCACGCCGGTCATGTCCGTCGTGATTTCGGTGTTCATGCTGGGGCTCGCACTCGGCTCCTGGGGTGGCGGACGTTGGATCGGTCCTGCCACGCGGCGCACGGGCACCTCGGCGATCTACTTCTACGCGGGTGCGGAGCTCGTCATCGGCTTGAGCGCGTTTCTCGTACCTCGGCTCTTCCGCGCCGGCCAGGAGCTGCTGCTTCCACTCGGCAGCATCGACTCGGCACCGTACATGCTGTATTCCGCCTTGCTTCTGGGCGCCTCGATCCTGCCCTGGTGCATCGCCATGGGTACCACCTTCCCTCTGGGCATGGCGTTCGTGAAGGAGGTCGACCCGGACGAGCGCTCGGGCTTCAGCTTCCTGTATCTGGCCAACGTGGTCGGCGCCATGACGGGCACGGCGCTGACCGCCGTCGTCCTGATCGAGCTCCTGGGCTTTCGCGCGACCCTGCTCACCGGCGCCTGCGTCAACCTGTTCATCGCCGCGGTGGCGGTGGCGCTGGGGCTCCGCCATCCGCTGGCCCCAGGGGCGCGGGGCGGCTGGGATGCGGGCCCGCCGGCATCGCGCGCCGCCGAGCTCCTGCCCGCCCGTACGGCGCTGATCCTTTGGGTCCTCTTCTTCACCGGGTTCATCTCCATGGGCGCGGAGGTGGTCTGGATTCGCAACTTCACGCCCGTGCTGGGCACCGTGGTCTATGCCTTCGCGCTGGTGCTCTTCGTCTATCTGCTCGCCACCTGGATCGGCTCGTGGGTGTACCGGCGGGGCCTCGCGCGCGGCAGCGTGGGGTCGACCGCCGGCGTGGTCTCGCTCCTGCCCGGGGCGTCGCTGCTTCCCGTCGTGCTGACCGATCCGCGCCTCCACACCCGACCCTTGCTCGCTGTCCTCACCATCTTCCCGTTCTGTGCCCTGCTCGGGTACCTCACACCGAAACTCGTGGACGAGTACGCCCGGGGCGCTCCGCGGGGTGGCGGCCGAGCCTATGCCGTGAACGTGATGGGGAGCATTCTCGGGCCGCTGTTCGCGTCCTACGTCCTGCTTCCCTCCCTTGGCGTGCGGCTGGGGCTGGCCGTGCTGGCCGTGCCGTTCGTGCTGCTCATGGCGATCTACCAGCGCTCCGCGACCCTGGGCGACACCGCAAGGGCGATGACGAGCGCCCTGACGGCGCTGCTGCTGCTCTCCGCCGTCTTCTTCAACCGAAGCCTCGAAGAAGGCCTCTACCCGGTGGCCGAGCTGCGCCGTGATCACACCGCGACGGTGATCTCCGGAAGTCGGGGTGGAAAGAAGCACCTGCTCGTGAACGGCGTCGGCGTCACCCTGCAGCTCGCCGAGACCAAGATCATGGCCCACATGCCCCTGGCCTTCCTGGACCGCGAACCCGAAGCGGCCGCCGTGATCTGTCTCGGCATGGGCACGACCTTCCGCTCGCTGATGAGCTGGGGCATCGAGAGCACGGCGGTCGAGCTCGTGCGCAGTGTCCGCGATGCGTTCCCCTACTACTTCGACGACGCCGACCGACTGCTCCGCAACCCTCGCGGACGCATCGTCGTCGACGATGGGCGTCGCTTCCTTCAGCGAATCGATCGGAAGTACGACGTGATCACGATCGACCCGGCGCCGCCGGTGGAGGCGGCGGGGGCCAGCCTGCTCTACTCGGCGGAGTTCTACGAAGTGGTGAAGACCCGCCTCGCCAAGCGGGGCATCCTGCAGCACTGGTTTCCGGGTTCGGATCGGCTGAACCTGAAGGCGGCCGCACGCTCGCTGGTCCGGGCGTTCCCCCATGTGAAGGTGTATCGATCGATCGATGATTGGGGCTACCACTTCGTGGCGTCGCTGGAACCGCTCGAGACCCCTTCGCCCGAGGAGTTCCTGGCACGCATGCCCGCGAAGGCCCGCGTGGACCTGGTGGAGTGGAACCACGGTAGACGCCGCAACATCCGCGAGTTCGTCACGGAGATACTCGCGCGGGAGGTCCCGGTCGAGGATTTGCTTCACGAGGAGCCACGCGTGGTGATCACCGACGATCGACCCTTCAACGAGTATTTCCTGCTGCGGCGGATGCTCGACGGCTTCCAGGAAGGATGAGCGGTTCGTTCTAGCGCTCGAACGTGCGACGCAACGCGGCGGGCACGTCCCGGGGGTAGAGCTCGATCGTTTCCGCCAGCAGCCGGTGCGCGCGCGCGGGTCGCCCGAGGATCGCGTAGAGCTGGCTGCGACCGAGCCGCTCCGCCATGTCGCTCGGTCCCGGCGGGCCGGCGAGCGGCGGGAACAGGTTCGGCGCATCCACGTGGAGCTCGCGCCAGCGGCGGGCGGCGGGCTGACGCACGAAGACCACCGCGATCCCGTCGGCGAAGACGAGCCGCCAGCGTGGGCTGTGGTGAAGGCTGCGCACGAGTGGCGCGAGGTCGAACTGGTTGTAGTGGAGGAGCGCGGTGCCGAAGCGGTAGCGGCGGTCCAGCTCCTCGAACCCTTCCGGGTCCGTGCGGTGCAGGCGCCGCACGTCGGCGGCGCGGAAGACCTGCTCGAGACGTCCGTCCAGCAGCACCGGATAATCGGGGTAGAGGCGCCAGATCAGGTAGGCCCCATCCGCCATGTGGTGGAAGAGCGGCCCCGGCGGCTGCTCCCGGGCGACCCACTGCGCGGCGCGGATCGGGTAGAGCCCGCGCATCACACCGAGGCCCGCCTCGCGCACCGAGCCGATGCGGGCGAAGAAGCGGCCCCGCGCGGCGTCGGCCACCACGGCCGTGAGCGCGAGTGCGACGAGCGCCGTGCCCGCCAACCGCAGCCGAGGCGCAGGCGCGCGTCGGTCGAGTACGGCGTTCCAGTGCCGCACGCCCAGCGGCGCCGCAACCACCGCGAACAGGCCCCAGTTGCGCAGCGCCGCCAGGGCGAGCGTTACGAAGGCCGCGAGCAGCAGGACGTCGCCCGGGTGGGCGCGTCGCAGGTTCAGCAGCAGACCGCTCGAGGCGAAGACGCCGAGCAGGCCGAGGAACACCAGCCCGAGCGGGGGCATCACGCGCCAGGCGGTGAGCGGCGATTCGAACTCGACGGCCTGGATCCCGGCCGCCGCGCGGAAGCCCGGGGTGGCCACCTGGGCCAGCTGTTGCAGCGGGAGGAGCAGCCCCTCGAGCCCGTTCGGATTCAGCGGGGAGACGAGTGCCGAGAGCGCCAGCACGGCGGCGAGCTGCCGCACCCGACGCCAGGCGACGGGCTGCCGAAACGGGGGCAGGGGCCGGACCAGCTCGCCCCCCAGCACCAGGGCGAGCACCGCCAGACCCACGGCGAAGAGCCCATGCAGGTTCACCCAGACGAGCTGGAGCGGGACGACGAGCCAGAGCGCGCGCCCACCGTGTCGCAGCCAGCGGTCGAGCAGCAGGAGCTGAGTCGCGAGCAGGACGAAGGTCGGAAGCTCGGGACGCGGCATCACGCGATTCGAGGCCACGACGAGGAGCAGCGCCAGACCGAGTAGCGTGACCGCCGGGCGCGCGCGGCGCCAACCGATCGGCGCCAGCAGGGCCAGCACCGCGAGGACGAGCGCAAGCTTGCCGAAGACGACCGCGTCGTGCCCGCCCGCGGAGAAGAGGCCGTACACGCCGAGCTGGTGCAGCCAGTGGGGGTCGATCCAGCGCGCGCCGAGGACGGTGTAGGTATAGGGATCCGTGCGGGGCACGCTCCCGGTCTCGGCGATCAGGGCCCCCGTGCGCAGGTGCTGCCAGTAGTCGAAGCTGCGGATGCGCTGGATCGAGACCTGCGCGGCCAGGACGAGAAGCAGCAGCACCGCGAGGGTCGCCAGGACCCGCTGCACCCGCACAGGCGCGTTGCGCTCGCTCACCGGTCCGTCACCAGGCGCCGTTGCACCAGGAAGCGGGCCGGTCACGGTGTCGTCCCGCTGCACGTTCACGGCATGACATCCGACTTGGAGGCGCCGCGAGGATAGGGGAGGCACTCGTCACGCTCCCCCAGGGACACCCCAAACGGGTTGGCTCCGGCTCGATTCCCCCGTATGCTCGGTCGTGCGGAGCGCCCACGTTCCCACCCGGATCCGTGTCTCTCCTTCTCCTCGCAGGGGGTCCCCATGCGCGCCCTGTCTTGCCTCCTCACGGCCGCCCTGCTGACCGCGATCGTCTCCGAGCGCTCCGATGCCGCCCGCAGGCGTGTGGACAACCACGAAGCGGTCGGCTTCCAGCTCTTCGCGAGCCCCCAGGCAGACCCCATCGCGCTCTCGCCGAACGGAACGCACCTCTACGTCGCCAACACGACCAGCAACACGGTGGACGTGATCGACACCGGCTCGCAGACGGTCGTGGCGACCGTGCCCGTGGGTCTCGAGCCGGTGAGCGTGGCGGTCCGTCCGGACGGGCTCGAAGTCTGGGTCTCCAACCACGTCTCCGACACCGTGAGCGTGATCGACACCGACCCGAGCAGCTCCGCGCTCCACTCGGTGGTGGAGACGATCCAGGATCTCGACGGCGACGGAGTGACGCGCTTCGACGAGCCGGTGGGCATCGCCTTCGCAAGCAGCACCAAGGCCTACGTGGCGCTCTCCTCGCGCAACGACGTCGCCGTGGTGGACGTGCCCAGCTACTCGGTGACCTCGCGCCTCCATGTGACCGCCCAGGAGCCACGTGCCCTGGCGGTGCGCGACGGCCTGCTCTACGTCGCGGCCTTCGAGTCGAGCAACAAGACGGAGATCTCGGCCTGCGGCACGCTGCTGCCGGGCACGTCACCCGGAGACCAGTGCACGATCGGCCTGGTCGAGCTGGCGGAATTCGTCACCAACCCCAACCTGCCGGGAATCGTCAAGAACATCGTCGTCGACCCCGAGGTGCCCGACCGCGACCTCTTCGTCTACGACACCAGCGACGACTCGCTGGTGACCGCGCTCGAAGGGGTGGGCACGCTCCTCTACGGCGTGGCCGTCGGCCCGGGCGGGCAGGTGTACGTGACGCAGGCCGATGCCCGCAACCAGGTGAACGGCGACCACGGGCTGAATCTCGTCGACCTCGACAACCGCATGTTCGACAACCGCATCACGCACACGACCTGCGGCACGGGCGGATGCACGGCACCCGGCTTCATCGAGCTCGACCCGGCGCTGCCCGCCCAGCCGAGCCTCGGCCCGGGGGGCAACGCCCTCGCGACCCCCTACGGCATCCAGGTGAGCGGAGACGGTGGCACGCTCGTGGCCACCGCCGCGGGCACCAGTCGGCTCTTCACCGTCGCGACGGCGACCCAGACGGTGCTCGGCATCCTGGACCTCGGCGGCGGAGCAAGCTTCGGAGCCCAGATTCCCCGGGGCGTGGCCCTCCGCTCCGCGCCGAGCGGTGCGCCGCAGACCGCCTACGTGCTGAACACGCTGGAGAACACCGTCTCGGTGGTGGACGTCGGCACGCCCGCGTCACCGGTCGAGGTGGCGGAAATCCCGGTAGGCAGCGACCCCACGCTTGAGCCCGTGCGCCGCGGCCGGATCGCCTTCAACAGCGCCTTCGCCTCCACGTTCGAGACCTTCTCGTGCGCCAGCTGCCACCCGGACGGCAACACCGACCAGCTGCTGTGGCGGATCGGCGGCCCCTGCTCGCTACCCGGCTGCGACGGCAACGACGAGGCGCGCAGCACCATGCCGGTGCGCGGGCTGGCCAACACGCTGCCGCTGCACTGGGACGGGACGCTGGGCGACCCCTTCGGCGGCCCGAACGGCGCCATCGGGAGTGGCTCGAGCGCACCGCCGACCTGCACCGACGACGCGTCCTGCTTCCGGGACCTGGTCGACGCGAGCCTCTCGGGCGTCATGTGCGACGTGAGCAGCGGCTGCGGGAGCGGGGGCGAGCTCGGCGCCAGCGAGCGCGACGACATGGCGACCTTCCTGGCGAGCGTCGTGTATCCGCCGGCGCGCGGCCGGCGCATGGACGAAAGCATCTCCCAGCCCGGCGACGGCGTGACGCTCGAAGGCCTGCCGGTGAGCGCCCTCGACGGCTTCAAGGACTTCTTCACCGACCAGGGCGGCAACGCCGGGGGCGATCCGAGCACCTGCGCGGACTCGACGGCGGGCTGCCACGAGCTTCCGCTCGGCGTGTCGACGAACTCCTCGACGCTCCAGGCCTTCGATGCTCCCACCATGCGCGGCCTCAACGACCGCTGGCTCCAGTTCTCCATGGGCGTCACCAACGCCGAGGAGATCCTGTTCATCGGGAACCAGGGCCTCGACCTGCGGCCGTTCGTCAACCTGACCGCGGCGCCCCTGGAGGCACCGCTCCAGTACAGCGCATCGGAAGGCGTGGAGGAGGCCAGCACCTTCGGGACCGCCTTCATCGCCTTCGAGGAGTTCTACGGGGTGCGACCCCCCGACATGGTGCAGATGCTCGAGGAGGCGAGCACGGGGCTCCCCGGGGCGGCCGGCCGGCAGGTCACCTTGAACGACCGCACCACCACGGGCCCCGCGCTCGCCGCCACCGAGGCGCTGATGAGCGAGCTGGAGGCCGCGGACGCCGCGGGCCTCGTGAACCTGCGTGCGAGCGGGCTCTGGGATGCGGGCGGCGTGACCTTCTTCGAGATCCTGCTCTCCTACCGCGCCGAGCTGGGCGAGTATCGAAACCACAACGACTCGCGCGCCTTCACCCACGCCGATCTCGTGAGCGGCGCCCAGGACGGGAGCCTGCTGGTGACCCTCACGGCGACGCTGCGCTCCGGCTACGGCGACGCCAACCACCCGCAGCCGCTGCTGGCGCCCGAGAGCGCCGGCTCCGGTCCGACCGGCGACCCCGACCTCCACCGCATCGGGAGCGGCGGCAACCCCGCCGCCTTCGACGTGTCGGGAGTGGACGTGCGCGACGACGCCGTGATCCTGGTGGACGGTCAGGTCGTCTCCGGAACCCTCGGGTGCGTGGGCGGGAGCTTCGGTCCGATCTGCTCCAGCGGGGTCGTGTCGGTCGACCTCGACACGCGCCCCTCACCCGACGGCCTCCACCTGCTCCAGGTGCGCAACGGCGCCGGCCCGCTCAGCAACGAGCTGCCCTTCTGTGTAGGGAGCGCCTCGGGCTGCCAGTAGGGTAGGGGGATCTGCATTCCCGTTGACCCGTGACGCGGCCTGACCATACCATGGGGCGTTCACCACGCTCGAAGGAGGTGCTCGCCGTGACCCGCCTCGCCCCGGCTTCCGCCCTGCTCCTCGCCGCTCTGCTCCTGCTCCCCACGCCTGCCCGGGCGGGCGGCGACCTGCGCGCCGCCACCTGCAAGCGCGACATCACGCCCATCGCGCCGGGACTGGCCGCCGCCTACGAGGCGCGCTTCGGCGGGCCGGCGCTGGTGAACCACACCGACCCCGTGTTCCTGGCCGGGTTCGGCACCGGCCGCGCGGCCACCGGCTACAACGACCGCCTCTGGGCGCGAGGCCTCGTGCTCGACGGACGCGGCGGCCGCGTGGCCATCGTGAGCCTCGACCTGGTGAGCTACTTCGAGAACGAGATCGAGACCATCCGCGGTCTCATCGCGCCGGGCTCGGGCATCGACTTCCTGGTGGTCGCCAGCACCCACCAGCACGAGGGACCGGACAGCATCGGCCTCTGGGGTCCCAACGACCTCACCACGGGCGTGGACCTCGGCTATCTCGACTTCGTGAACGCCGCCGTGGCGGGGTGCGTGGACGAGGCGGCGGCGAAGCTCGAGAAGGCGCGCGTCCGCTACGTCACCACCGACTCCGTCGGCCTCTCCCTGGGCCTCGATCGCGAGGACGACGGTCTCGGTGTCGGCGACGGCAAGGTCCTGGCGGGCGACGAGCTGCTCG
>JBFGJV010000044.1:0-17413 GCA_041577015.1 Myxococcota bacterium | reverse complement strand
TCGAGGCCCTCGGCGCCGAGCTCGCCGAGAGCCAGAAGGAGGTCTGGGCGCGCATGCAGGTGCTGCGCTTCCTCCCCGCCGACGCCGAGCGCTGGATCGGCGAGATGCGCGAGATCGCCGCCAGCTTCCGCGAGGTTGGGCTGCCCGACGGCTTCCACAGGGGCGCCGAGGCGATCTTCGCCGCCATGGCGGCGACGCCCTTCGCGCGGGAGACCCGGGAGAGCCTCGATTCGACCCGCACCCTGGAGCAGGCCATCCGCGCCTTCTGCGAGGCGCTCTACGCGACCCGCGACCAGTAGGCGTCCACCCGGGCCTGGATGGCGTCCAGCTCGTCCTGCCGGCGCACGGGCTCGAAGAGGTGGGCGAAGCGCTGCTGCAGCCGCAGGTACTCCTCCACCGGGAGCCGCGGCCGGCGCACCTTGGTGTGGACCACCCGTCCGTCCACGAACTCCTTGAGCGGCCAGACGCCGGTGGCGACCGCGAGGCGTCCGATCTCCACCATCTGGCTGGGATCGAAGTCCCAGCCCACGGGGCAGGGGGCCAGCGTGAGGACCAGGCGGGGACCTTCGAGGGCGAGCGCCTTCTCCAGCTTGCGCGCCAGGTCGAGGGGCTCGGCCCCGATCACGGTGGCGGCGTAGACGGGACGGTGGGCGGTCCAGATGCCGAAGAGGTCCTTCTTCCAGCCGGGGTAGCCGAGCGGTCCGCCGCTGGTGGCGGTGCGCGCGCCGTGGGGCGTCGCGCCCGAGTACTGCTGGCCGGTGTTTGCGTAGCCCTCGTTGTCGTAGCAGACGTAGAGGAAGTCGAGGTTGCGCTCGATGGCGCCCGAGGTGGAGGAGAGCCCCATGCCGTAGGCGGCGCCGTCGCCGGTGAGCGTCACCACCTGGAGGTCCTCCTCGGGCGGGATGCGCTCCTTGGCCCGCAGCAGGTCGAGGGCGTCGCGCACGCCCTGGGCGCCGGCGGGTGCGCTGGCCATGGCGGTGTAGAGCCACGAGCCGCGGAAGGGCGTGAAGGGATAGATCGAGAGCAGCGTCATGCAGCCGGCGGCGTTCACGAAGATCGTCTTCTCGCCCAGCACGTCGTAGATGGTCTGGAGCGCCTGGAGCGCACCGCAGCCGGCGCACATGGCGGTCCCGGCGCCCAGCAGGTGGGTCGAGGGCAGGTCCTGCATGCGCCGGAAGGCCGTCTCGCTCACGGCGGCTCCTCCGTGCCGCCGGCCTCGTGTCGCTCGGCGACCGCGATGCCCTGGAGCTTGCGCACCTCGCGGAGCTCGTCCTCGGTGTAGAGGAGCCGGGGCTCCGGCGTCTCGCCCCGGTCGGCGGCCTTGCGCGTCACCTCGGCGATCTCGAAGAACTCCTCGGGCGCGATGTCGCGGCCCCCGAGGCCGCCGATGAAGCTGGCCAGCACGAGCGGCGCGTCCGGCTGGCCGTGGAGCGCCGCTGCCAGCTCGGCGTGGAGCACCCCGCCCTGGCCCATGGAGAGGTTCTGGTCGATCACGGCGACGCCGCGCTTGCCGGCTAGCGCCCGGCGCATCGCGACCCGGGGATAGGGTCGCAGCAGGCGCGGTCGCACCAGGCCCACCGCCGCCCCCGACTCGCGCAGCCGGTCCACGGCCGCCTTGGCCTTGGTCGCGAAGGATCCCATCATCACGAACACGATCTCCGCGTCCTCGGTCCGGTACGCCTCGAGGGCGGGATGCTCGCGCCCGAAGGCCTCGGCGAACGCGCGGGCGCTCTCGTCGTACGCCACCAGGGCGTTCTGGGACGCCCGGTGCATCTCGTAGCGGAAGTAGGAGTAGGGGCCGCCGCCCAGCACGGCCACGGCCTGGCTCACCGGCTCGCTGGCTCGGAAGCGCACCGCGCCCGGGTCGAAGCCCGGCAGGAAGCGGTCGACCGCGTCGGGGTCGGGGATCTCCACCGGCTCGCGCGTGAAGGAGAGGTAGAAGCCATCCTGGTTCACCAGCACCGGGAGACGCACGCGTGCGTCCTCGCCGAGCCGGTAGGCCAGCAGCACGCTGTCGAGCACCTCCTGGCAGGTGGAGCAGTGGATCTGGAGGAAGCCGCTGTCGCGAGCCGCCAGCACGTCCTGGTGGTCGGGCTCCAGGGTCACGGGCGCCGCCAGGCCGCGCGAGACGTTCACCAGCACGAAAGGCGCCCGCCAGCCCGCCACGGTGTAGATCATCTCCATGCCGTACAGCAGGCCCTGGCTCGAGGTGGCGCTGAAGACGCGCACGCCGGTGGCCGCCGCGGCCCCGGCGGCGGTGATCATGGAGTGCTCGGACTCGAGCGTCACCATGCGCGCGTCCAGCTCGCCGGCCTCGATCCAGGCGCCCAGCGTCTCGATGATCTCGGTCTGGGGCGTGATCGGGAAGGCCGGCACGTAGTCCGCGCGCGCCAGGCGCGCCCCCCAGGCGGCGGCGGCGTTTCCCGTGAGCAGCCTGCGCGTCACGGCCGCCGCTCCGGGACGGCGCCGATGGCGTGGTGCGGACACACGGCCACGCAGACCAGGCAGCCCTTGCAGTGGTCGTAGTCCACGGTCGGGAAGCCCTCCTCGTCGAGCAGCAGGGCACCGTCCGGACAGAAGGTGGTGCAGATCCAGGAGCAGCGATGGCAGCGCTCGCGCTCCACCACCGGGCGCATGGTGCGCCAGAGCCCCGTCTTCACCTGCACGCTGGTGGCCGCTCCGTGCACGTCGGGCGCCGCGCGCTCGGGGGTCTCGAACGCAAGCTCGATCCAGGCCGGCGCCTCGTGGTCACCCGCCGCCGGCTCCGGCTCCTCGTCCACGCAGCCGGCCTGGGGCTCCAGGTGCTCCCAGGCGGCCAGGGCCCGCTCCAGGTTCTCGTCCACCACCGCCGGCGCCATCTCCGCGAGCTCCTCGCGGATGGCACCCTCGAGCGCGCCGCGCGAGATCACGCCCACGAGACGCGCGGCCGCGGCGGCGCAGGTCGCCCCGATGAAGCGCAGCTCCCCCCGCTCCTCCGCCGCGGCGGGTAGGGTCAGCACGGGGCCGCGAAGCTGGAGGCGCTCCCGCCACACGGCAGGCTCCTCCGCGCTGTTCAGCAGCACGACCGTGTGCTCGTCCACGCCGAGCAGCACGCCCGCCGCCGCGACGCCCACGAGCCCCTCGTCGCCCACCACCACGAGATCCGGCCGGCGGATGACGCCGCGCTCGTGGATCGGCTCCCGAGCCGCGCGCACGTAGGCGAAGATCGGGGCGCCCCGGCGCTCCGCGCCGTAGCGGGGTGCGTCCTGGACCTCGAAGCCCTCGGCGAAGAAGGCCGAGCCGAGGATGCGGCTGGCCGTCTTCATGCCCTGCCCGCCGCGTCCGTGGAGCCGGATCCGATACACGGAATCCTCGCGTGCCCTGCCCGAAGCTCAGAAGATCGTCCAGCGACGGTAGCCCATGGCCCGCTCGACACGTTCCACGGCGAGATCCACGGCGGCCCGTCGCGGCAGCACGCCGCGCTTCCTGGAGTCCTCGAGCACCTGTTGCGTGTTGGTGCGGATCTTCTCCTCGATGGCCTGGAAGGCCGCGGCCTGCGTGGCCCCGGCGTACTCCATGGCCGCGCAGATCACGCCGCCGGCGTTCGCGATGAAGTCCGGCACGCAGAGCACGCCCCGTTCGTGGAGGATCCGCTCCGCCGCCTCGCTCGCGGGGATGTTGGCGCCCGAGACCACGAGCTTCGTGCGCAGCCGCGCCACGTTGTCCTCGCGGATCACGTCCGGGCGGGCGGCGGGCACCCAGATCTCACACTCCACGTCGATTACCGCGTCGCGATCGAGCCTGCGGCCCTTGGGATGCTCGGCCACGCTGCGCCCCGCGCTCTTGAGCGCGGCCAGGGCCTCGACGTCGAGGCCCTTGGGGTCGTGGATCGCGCCGCGGGAGTCCGATGCCGCCACCAGCACGGCGCCCCGCTCGCCCAGGAAGCGCGCCGCGTGCATGCCCACCGAGCCGAACCCCTGCACCACCAGGCGCGCCCCGTCCAGGTGGAACTCGGAGAAACGGAGCGCCACCTCCGTGGCGTGGGCCAGGCCGAAGCCCGTGGCGCCCAGCTCGTCCAGGGGGATGCCGCCCACCTCGCGCGGAAGGCCCACGGCCCGGCCGATCTCGGCCTTCACCCACGCCATGCAGACCTCGTCGGTACCCATGTCGGGGCCGAAGATGTAGTCGCTACAGTCGCCCAGCGCGCACGCCATCGCCCGCACGAGCTGCTCCTTCTGCTCCGGCGGGCACTTCGGATCGCCGTAGAGCACGGACTTGCCGCCGCCGTGGGGAAGCCCGGCGGCGGCGTTCTTGAGCGTCATCGCGCGCGCCAGCCGGAAGCACTCCTCGGTGCTGACGTCGGGGGCCATGCGCAGGCCTCCGATCGAGGGTCCCGTCGCCACGTTGTCCACCACGAGCGTCCCGCGCAGCCCGGAGCGAGGCTCGTAGACGTGAACGATCCTGGCGGGACCCAGCTCGTCGGCAAAGCGGAACACGTCCTCCACGCGCGGTTCTCCTCCCGTGGCGGTGCGCCGGCAGGATACCCGAGGGTCGCGAGGCGTGCGTTCCGGCTACCCTCGCCCACGTGCAGGCCGAGAGGCTTCGACGCGTGGGGGAGGAGCTCTGGCTCGCGGACGGGCCCCCCGTCTCGTTCTACGGCTTCCCCTATCCCACGCGCATGGCGGTGGTGCGCCTGCGGGACGGGAGCCTGTGGGTGTGGTCGCCCATCGAGCTCGACGAGGCGCTGCGGCACGCCGTCCAGGCCATCGGTCCGGTGCGCTTCCTGATCTCGCCGAACAAGCTCCATCACCTCCATCTCGGAGCCTGGGCGCAGGCCTTCCCCGACGCGCGACTCTACGCCTCGCCCGGCCTGGCGCGGCGGCGCCCCGACCTCCACTTCCACGCCGAGCTCGGCGACGCGCCGGACCCGGCGTGGGCCGCCGACCTGGATCAGGTGATCTTCCGCGGCAGCTTCTGGCTGGAGGAGGTGGTGTTCTTCCACCGGGCCTCGCGCACCGCGCTCGTCTGCGACCTGATCCAGAAGAACGACCCGGCGGGATACCGTGGCTGGAGGCGATTCCTGATGCGCCTGGACGGCCTGCTCGGCCCGGAGGGCAGCACGCCGCGCGAGTGGCGTGCCTCGTTCTGGGACCGCCCGGCGGCCCGGGCGGCGCTGCGCAAGGCGCTGGCGTGGGACACGGAGCGTCTCGTGATCGCCCACGGAAGCTGCGCCCTGACCGGGGGCGGCGAGGCGCTGCGCAGCTCGCTGGCCTGGCTGCGTCCCTGACGCCTCGTCGGTGGGGTACGCTCTCGTGTGGAGGCTCCCGTGCGGATCAAGGTCTTCGGCTGCGACGGCGGGATCGGCGATCCGCTGCGCACGCTCGCCCTGCTGGTGGACGACGACGTGCTGCTCGAAGCGGGGTCCGGGCTCGGCGAGCTCTCGCTCGAGGAGCTGGTCCGCATCGACCACGTCTTCCTGAGCCACAGCCATGCCGACCACGTGGCGTGCCTGCCGCTCCTGGTGGACGCGGTGGCACGCCGGCGCGAGAGGCCGATCGTCGTGCACGGCATCGAGGCCACGCTCGGGAGTCTCCGCGAACACGTCTTCAACTGGTCGATCTGGCCGGACTACACCGTACTCCCCTCGCGGGAGCGGCCGGCGCTCCGCTTCGCCCCCCTCAAGCTGGGCGAGACGGTCGAGCTCGACGGGCGCCGCATCACCGCGCTTCCTGCCCGGCACGCGGTGCCGACGGTGGGCTTCCTGCTCGACTCCGGCCGCGCGAGTCTGGCCTACTCGGCCGACACCACCAGCTGCGACGAGCTCTGGCGCGTGCTGAACGGAGTGGAGAATCTCGCGCACGTCATCATCGAGACCTCCTACGACGACTCCCAGCTGGCCTTGACCGGGCCGGCCGGCCACCTCTCGCCGACGCTGCTGGCCCAGGAGCTCGCCAAGCTCGAGCGTCCGGCCCGGGTGCACCTGGCGCACATGAAGCCCGGCCTCGCCGACACCATCCGCCGCGAGGTGGAGCAGCTGGCCGTACCGCATCGTCCGGACGTGCTCCGGCGCGGCCAGATCCTGGAGCTCTGAGCCGGCGGCAGCTGGCTACGAGGGTGGAGGAGCCGCCAGCGCCTTCACGGCCTCCGCCATCGAAACCACGCACTCCACCTGGTGGGTGGGATCGAGCAGCGGCATGTGCCGGTAGCCACCGATGGCCATCAGCTTGAAGACGCCGCCCAGGGTGGTGAGCCGGCTCGCACTCTCCACGCGGGACGTCATGATCCGCGCGATCGCCAGATCTCCCAGGCGCGCGAAGGGGTCCTTCAGGGCACGCAGGACGTCCCGGCGCGTGCCGATGCCCTGGGGTCCTCCGTCGAAGAAGGTGACGAGCGCGTAGCCCCGCTGGCCCTCCCAGATGCGGGTCACGGTCTCGGGGCCGGAGTCCGCGATCGAGGCCACCACCGGTTCGTGGCCCAGGGGCCGGAGCGCCCGGAACTCGCCCACGGGCACGTCCAGCACCTCCCGCACCACTCGCGCGGCGACGGAGTCCTCGCGCTCCTCCTCGTAGAGGTGCAGCAGATGACGTCCCACGTCCCGGATCGAGACGATCTGGCGCAGCTTCGTCTCGTCGTCCGCGACCAGGATGTGGCGCTGCGCGCTTCCCGACCCAATCGGCCGCGCGAGGCCCAGAACGCCCTCGCGTAGCGTCGCGCCCGGAGAGACCACCGCCAGCTCCGAGAGCGGCGTCATCGCGTCGCGCACCGTGAGCCCGGCGAGCAGCCGTTCCCACACCGAGAGGTCCTCGCCCTGGTCGGCGATCTCCCCCTGGAGCTCGCGTGCCCGCGCGGCACACACGCGCAGCAGATCGTCCTCGCCCAGGCAGCCCACCAGACGCTCGCCTTCGACGACCGGGAGGGCGCCGATCTGACACCACCACATGCGGCCCACCGCGTTCGGCAGCGGCTCCTGCGGCCCGACCACCTCCAGGGGTTCGCGGGCGGGGACCAGCTCATGGCATCGGATCGACTCGAAGGCCTCGCCACAGGCCAGCCGCGGCCCTGGGCCCGTCGAAGCTCTCCTGGGCGCGCGCATCGTGGAGGGCGTCACCTGCATGGCCTGCATGATACCGAGGGTCCACGGCTCGGCCCCGCGTGGCCGGTGCTAGCATGGCCGGGCGGGAGGAGGCATGAACGCACCGCGCCCGACCGAGCCCCCCGATCGCCCGTCCTGGGTGGATCGGATCGAGAACCCCTACCTCCACGGCATCCACGCGCCCACCGTGCACGAGACGACGGCCGTCGCGCTGGAGGTGGAGGGTGAGCTTCCGTCCGAGCTGTACGGCGCCTACGTCCGCAACGGACCCAATCCCGTCCACCCACCCGCGAACCTCTATCACTGGTTCGACGGCGACGGCATGGTGCACGCGGTGCACTTCCAGGAGGGACGGGCCAGCTATCGGAGCCGCCTGGTGCGCACGGCGGGGCTGGGGGACGAGCAGCGCGCCGGACGCTCGGTCTGGCCCGGCGTGATGGGGCCCTTCGATTTCGAGCTTCCCGGACACTATCTGAAGGACACCGCCAACACCGACCTCGTGCTCCACGACGGCCACCTGCTCGCGCTCTGGTACCTGTGCGGGACGCCCTACCGGCTCGATCCCGTGACGCTCGATCCCCGGGGCACCGCGGACTTCGGCGGGCGCCTGGACACCACCGTCTCGGCCCACCCCAAGGTGGACGAGCGCACCGGCGAGCTGGTGTGGTTCACGCTCGCCGAGTTCGAGCCGCCCTACATGACCTACGGCGTGGTCGGCGAGGACGGCAAGCTCGTCCACCAGGTGCCCATCGATCTCCCGGGCCCGCGCGCCACCCACGACCTCACCATCACCGAGCGCTTCACGATCCTGCACGACTTCCCGTTCTTCCACGACGTGGAGGTGCTGCGCCGTCACCGCTACCGGGTGGCGCGCTTCCACCGCGAGCTGCCCAGCCGCTTCGGGGTGATCCCGCGCCGCGGCGGCGCCGACGAGGTGCGCTGGTTCGAGTTCGAGCCGGGCTACGTGCTTCACATGGCGAACGCCTGGGAGGAGGGCGACTGGATCGTGATGGATGGCTGCTTCCAGCCCGACCCCTCGATCCGCCGCAAGCCCGACGAAGGGCCCCTCGCCTCGATGCTCGGCTACCTGCGCGTGCGCGCCCACCTGCACCGCTGGCGCATGAACCTGGTGACCGGCGAGACCCGGGAGGAGCCGCTCGACGACCTGAACGTCGAGTTCCCGCTCCCCGACACCACCCGCTACGGGGAGAAGACCCGCTACTCCTACCACCAGTACATCCCGCTGGACGCCGAGACCGTGGAGTTCCACGCCCTGGTGAAGTACGACCACGAGACCGGGCGCCGCTCCCGCTACGACTACGGGCCGGGCTGGTTCGCGAGCGAGGCGCCCTTCGCGCGACGGCGCGGCGCGGCCGCCGAGGACGACGGCTGCGTCGTGACCCTGATGACGCAGGCCGGCACGTGGCGCTCGGAGTGCTGGGTCTTCGACGCCCGCGAGATCGAGCGCGGCCCGATCGCCCGCGTGAAGCTTCCGAGCCGGGTTCCCACCGGCTTCCACGCCAAGTGGGTACCCGGAGAGCGGATCTGGCCGTCGGCATGAAGCTCCCCGGGAACTGGGGCGGCTGGCTCTCCAGCCGCTGGGACGCGGCACGCAGCAGCTACTGGTTCATCCCGAGCGCCATGGCGCTGGGCGCCGCGCTGTCCGCCTTCGGCATGCTGGAGGTGGATCGCGCCGCCAAGCCCGACTGGGTGCTCGGGCTGCCGTGGATCTCCGAGGCCGGGGGCGACGGCGTGCGGGCGACGCTCTCGGTGGTCGCCGGCTCGATGATCACCGTGACCGGTGTGGTCTTCTCCATCACGATCGTGGCGCTCACGCTGGCCTCGTCGCAGTTCGGTCCACGCCTGCTACGCAACTTCATGCGCGACCAGGGCAACCAGCTCGTGCTCGGCACCTTCCTGGCCACCTTCTTGTTCAGCCTGCTGGTGCTGCGCGCGGTCTCGGGGGCGGGGAAGGATGCGTTCGTTCCCCATCTCTCGACGACGGTGGCCGTCGTGCTGGGCATCACGAGCCTCTTCGTGCTGATCTACTTCATCCACCACGCGGCGAGCTCGATCCAGGCCTCGAGCATCGTGGCGGCGGTGGCCCGCGAGATCGATCGCGCGCTCGACTCGCTGTTTCCCGAAGGCATTGGTCACGATCCCCCGTCCGGCCAGCACGTCGCCCCGGAGGACGTTGCTTCCCTCGACGAACGCCGCACCTTCGTGCGCGCCGAGGCCAGCGGCTACCTGCGCGTTCTGGATGGAGAGGCGCTGCTGGCGCTGGCGAGGCGGGAGGATCGGGTGATCGGGGTGGAGTGTCGCCCGGGCGAGTTCGTCGCGGAGGGCTCGATCCTGGCCTGGGTCGTGCCCTCCGAGCTCTCGGAGCAGGCGACGTGCCAGCTGCGGGAGTGCTTCGTGCTGGGGGACCAGCGCACGCAGGTCCAGGACCTGGGCTTCCTCACCGGCCAGCTCGTGGAGATGGCCGTGCGCGCGCTCTCGCCCGGGGTCAACGACCCGGGCACCGCCATCGCGTGCGTGCATCGGCTGGGCAACGCCCTGGCCAAGCTGGCGGCGCGTCCCCTGCCCGGCCCGATCCGTCTCGACGCCGACGGTGTGGTGCGGCTCGTGACGAATCCCCGGAGCTTCGCGGAGCTGGCCCGCGACGTGATCGGACCGGTGCGCCGCTACGGCGCCGGCGATGCGGACGTCGCCCTTGCGCTGCTCCAGGTCCTGGCGGGAGCGGCGGAGCGCGCCCGCGACGCCAAGCGGCTGGCCGCGCTCGCCGAGCTGGCCGACGAGGTGCGCGAGTCGAGCCTCTCGAAGCTCACGGTGGGCGGCGAGCGCAGGCAGGTGGAGGCGGCCTTCGAGGACCTGGGCGAGAGCCTCGCCGGGCGCCGCCGCGAGCTCGAGCGGTTCGCAGGGTCGGTGTGAGGCTTCGCAATCCGCTCGCCGCACTGCTCGTGACGGGCGTCCTGGCGGCGGGAGCCGCCATCGCCCAGGAGGAGGCGGATCTCGCCGAGGGCCGCGTCAAGGCCGAGCTCGACCAGCGCGACGACGCCCGCATCCGCAAGCGCCTCCAGGCGACCTTCGAGACGCTCGACTCGCTCCGGGCCGTGGAGGTCGAGGTGCGGGCGGGAGTGGTGCGCCTGCGGGGCACGGTGGATTCGCTCGAGGCGCGCGCGCTCGCCGGCGACCTGGCGCGCCAGATCGAGGGCGTGGCGGCGGTGGAGAACCGGATCGAGGAGACGAGGTCCTTGCGCCGCCGGCTGGGGACCGCGCTCCGCAAGCTCGAGTCGCGCAGCTACGACTTCGTGGCCCGCCTGCCGCTCCTCGTCGTCGCGGCGGTGGTCTTTCTGCTCTTCGGCGCGTTCGCGCGTCTCGCCACCTCCTGGGAGGCGCCGTTCCGGCGCCTCTCCTCGAACGTCTTCGTCCAGGACCTCACGCGTCAGGTCGCCTTCGTGACGATCCTGGTGGCCGGCGCGCTCCTGGCGCTCGAGATCCTCGACGCCACCGCGCTCGTGGGCGCCGTCCTGGGCGCGGCGGGTCTGGCGGGCCTCGCGGTGGGCTTCGCCTTCCGCGATCTGGTGGAGAACTACATCGCGAGCATCCTGCTGAGCCTGCGCCAGCCCTTCGCTCCGAACGAACACGTGCGAATCGAGAGCGTGGAGGGCAAGGTGGTGCGCCTCACCTCGCGCGCCACGGTGTTGCTGAGCTTCGACGGCAACCACATCCGGGTCCCGAACAGCGTGGTCTTCAAGGCCACCATCGAGAACTTCACGCGCAAGCCGGAGCGCCGCTTCTCGTTCGCGGTGGGCGTGGGCGCCGGCGAGGACCTCGCTGCCGCCCAGGAGCTCGGCGCCCGGGTGCTGCGCAAGATGGAAGGCGTCCTCGGCGAGCCGGAGCCCGTCGTGCTCGTGGACGAGCTGGGCGACTCGAGCGTCGTGCTGCGCTTCTTCGGCTGGGTGGATCAGCGCCAGGCCGACTTCTTCCGGGTGCGGAGCGAGGCGATCCGGCTGGTGAAGGAGGCCTTCGACGCCGCGGGGGTCGAGATGCCGGAGCCGATCTCGCGGATCCGCGTCGAGCAGCCGTCCGAGCCGGGGGCCGTGCAGCGGGCCCCGGCGCCCGAGCCCATGGTGCGTGACATCGCCCCCGACCTGCACCTCGAGCGCGAGATCGAGCAGGAGCGGGCCGCCGAGGAGCCCGACCTGCTTCAGCCGGAAGGTCCGCAGGAGTAGCGCTGGCCGGCCGGCTCGCGGCGCCAGGCCAGCCAGAGCTGTCCCACGCCGAACGGGAAGAGGCTGGCCGCGAAGGCCAGCGTCCAGCCCGCGACGCCCGGCGGCTCGAGCGCGAGCACGTCCGCCAGGGCCGGCAGGTACACGGCGCCGAGCAGCAGCGCAGCGCACAGCACGATCGCACCCCAGATCCACGGGTTGCGCGTCACCTCGTTCGCGACCCAGCCCGACTCGGGATCGCGCATGCTGAAGACGTGCCAGAGCTGCCCCAGGGCGAGCGTCAGGAAGGCCACCGTCGTGGCCTGGCCGCCCGGGAGCCCCAGCCAGTGGAGCGCCAGGGCGAGAGCCGCGAGCACGGCAACGGCGATCGCGGCACCGAGGCCGAGGATGAAGCGCCAGTGTGGCCGCGCCAGGATGGGCTCGGCCGGGTCGCGCGGCGGCTGCCGCATGAGCGTCGGGCCTCCCTCGCCCACGCCCAGGGCCAGGGCCGGAAAGACGTCGGTCACGAGATTCAGGAACAGGATCTGGAGCGGGAGGATGGGGAGGGGGCCCTGGGCCAGCGAGGCGGCGCCCACCGCCAGCACCTCGCTGGCATTGCAGGACATCAGGTACAGCACGAACTTCCGGATGTTGGCGAAGATGGCACGGCCCTGCGCCACCGCGGCGACGATGGTTCCGAACTCGTCGTCCTGGAGCACCATGTCGGCCGCCTCGCGCGCCACCTGGGTGCCGCGTCTGCCCATGGCGACGCCGATATTCGCCTTGTGGAGCGCCGGGGCGTCGTTCACGCCGTCGCCGGTCATCGCCACCACGTGGCCTGCGCGCTGGTGGAGCTCGATCCAGTCGAGCTTCTGCTCCGGCGTGGCGCGCGCCACCACCGGGGCCTCGAGTAGCGCGTCCAGGCGTTCGGGGGCGAGATCCTCCAGAGGCGGAAGCGTGCGCGCGTCCAGGAAGGAGATCGGCTCGTCCGGCTTCGGGTGGATCAGCCCCACCGCGGCGGCCACGTTCCAGGCCGTGGCGCCGTGGTCCCCGGTCAGCATCACGACCCGCACTCCCGCCCCGTGACAGGCAGCGATCGCTTCCCGCACGCCGCGCCGCGGCGGATCCAGCAGGCCGACGACGCCGACGAGGCCGAGCGACGCGAAGGGATCGGCCTCGGGCGAGGGGAGCGTGCGCGTGGCCACGGCCAGCACGCGCTCCCCGCGTGCCGCCATCTCGTCCACCCGGCGCAGCCAGGCGGCTCGCGCCGCCTGGTCGAGGGGCTCGGTCCCCGCGTCGCGTACCACGTGGGTGCAGACCTCGAGCACGGCCTCGGGCGCCCCCTTCACGGCGGCGAAGAAGCCGTCCTCACCCCGGTGCACCGTTGCCATGCGCTTCGTCTGCGGGTCGAAGGCGATCTCCCGCAGCTCCGGCTGTCGCTCCAGGAGCCCGCGGCGCTCGAGCCCGGCCTGGAAGGCCGCGCGCAGCAGGGCCAGCTCGGTGGGATCGCCCACCCCCTGCTCCTCGCCGTCGGCCTCCCGGCCGAGCTCCGCGTTGTTGCAGAGGGCGCCGATCCGCAGCGCCTCGCGCAACGTGGGCGCCTCGTCGAGCTTCACGCCGCCGGCTCCCAGCTCGAAGTCGCCCTCGGCCGTGCGGATCTCCGCGACCGTCATCCGGTTCTCGGTGAGCGTCCCGGTCTTGTCGGTGAGGATCACGCCGGTGGAGCCGAGCGTCTCGACCGCCTCGAGCCGTCGCACCAGCGCGCGGCGACGCGCCATGCGCCACAGGCCCCGGGCCAGCGCCACGGTCGCCACGATCGGAAGCCCCTCGGGCACCGTCGCCACCGCCAGCGCGATCGAGATCTCGATCACGAGGTAGAGCTCCCGTCCTCCCGCCAGACCGGCCAGCGCCACCAGGACGGCGATCCCGAGCGTGAGCCCGATCAGCCGCCTTCCGAGCCGCTCCAGACGACGCTCGAGAGGCGTGGTCTCGTCCTCCGTGGACTCGATCAGCGCCGAGATCCGCCCGAGCTCCGTGGCCATGCCCGTGGCCACGACGATCCCGGTGCCGCTCCCGCGCGTGACGGCGGTGCCCTTGAACAGCATGCACGTCCGCTCCGCGGCGGGGACGTCCGCGCTCACCGGCTCGAGCTGCTTGGCTACCGGAAGCGACTCGCCCGTGAGCATGGACTCGTCGGCCTCCAGCTTCGACGCCTCCACCAGGCGCAGATCCGCGCTCAGCACGTCGCCGCCCTCGAGCAGCACCACGTCGCCGGGAACCAGGTGCTCGGCGGGCACGGAGGCGAGCCGGCCCTGGCGCCGCACCGTGGCGGTGACGTGACCGAGCCGCCGCAGCGCCTCCATGGAGCGCACCGCCCGGCGCTCGGTCACGAAGCCGATGCCCGCGTTGAGCAGGATCACCACCGCGATGGCGATGGCCTCGGGAATCTCTCCGAAAACCAGCGCCACGACGGAGGCCACGGCCAGCAGCGCCACGATCAGGCTGGCGAACTGATCCAGCAGGATCCGCCAGCTGCCGCGCCGGGGGGTCGTGCGCAGTCGGTTCGGGCCGTGGCGCCGTCGTCGCTCGCGCACCTCGGCGAGCGACAGGCCCTCCGCCGGCGCGACGCGCAGTCCTCGGGCGACCTCGTCGGCGGGAAGGCTCCACGCCTCCGGCACGGCGGCCGACAAGGGCGCCCCGCCTAGCCGCTCGCGCCGGTGGAGGCGCCCATGGCCTCGAGGACGTTGGCCCGGGAGCCGAGCGTGTGGGCGATCCCGGAGAGCAGCGAGAACACGCGCCCCACCAGCACGAAGTCGCTGGGGACGCGCACCACCGGGTTCTCGCGGATCGCCTCGAAGAGCTCGTCGGTCATCTCCTCGGTGAACTCGCCCTCGAAGCGGCCCGTCTCGCTCCGCGACATCATGCGGCGCGCGACGGCCACGAAGGTGGAGGGGTCGCCGGTGCGCGTCTCGAAGCCGAGCTGCTCGAAGGCCCGGATCATGGCCGCCTCGTTGAGCGTCATCATCGAGAACATCAGCTCGAAGAGACCCAGCCCGAAGCCGTCGGGAAGCTCCTTGGAGAGGCCGAAGTCGAGCAGCACGATCCGGCCGTCGGGCTGCACGAAGAGGTTGCCCGGGTGCGGATCGGCCTGGAAGAAGCCCGCCGCCAGGATCATGCGCGTGTAGATGCGCATCAGCTCCTGCACCACGTCCGCCGGGCGCAGCCCTGCCGCCTCGATGCGCTCCCGCTCGGTGATCTTGATCCCTCCCACACGCTCCATGGTGAGCACGCGTCGGCTCGACCACGGGCGCAGCATCTCGGGGACGACGACGGTCCCGTCGCGGGCGAAGAGCTCCCGCACGCGGTCGGCGCAGTCGGCCTCGCGCCGGAAGTCGAGCTCGAGCGCCAGGTGCCGGGTCAGCTCCGTCACCAGGGGGAGCAGCTCCAGGGGCTGGCGGTCCAGGCGCTCGTAGACGCGGCAGAGACGCCGCATGTTGGCCAGGTCGGTGGCGACGATGCGCTCGATGTCCGGGTACTGGACCTTCACGGCCACCGGGCGGCCGTCCAGGAGCACGGCCCCGTGCACCTGGGCCAGCGAGGCGGCTGCAATGGGCTCGCGGTCGAAGGAGCGGAAGATCGCGTCGAGCGGCTTGCCCAGCTCGCGCTCCACCTGGGCGCGCACCTCCTCGAAGGGGTGCGGCGGCACGGCGTCGTGACACTGCTTCAGCACGTCGATCACCGGCGGTGGAAACAGATCCGCGCGCGTGGCGACCACCTGGCAGAACTTGATGGTGACGCCGCGCAGGGAGAGCGCCGTGCGCAGCAGCATCCGCGCCGCGCGCTCGTGGGTGGCGTCGCGGTCGGGGGGCGGCGCGCGGCGGGCCAGCCGGCGCAGGCCGCTCGGGACCTTGTAGAGCGCGTAGACGGCGGCCGCGGTGGTGCCGAGGCGGAGGCTGCGCCAGGCGCGGACGAGGGGCGTCACCCCGCGTCCGTGGCTGCGGGCTCGAAGCCCGTGCGCGCGGGCGGCGTCCAGGCCGTCTCCAGGGCGTCGAAGCGCTCCAGCAGGCCCGCCGGGTTCGCGTGCACCTTCATCGACTCGACGACGCTCTCCCGGATGTAGGCCCGTTGCTCCTCGCGGCGCTCCCCGGTGAGCCCGCGCAGGGTGCGGTGGAGCAGGGCGTGCACGACCTCCCGACCGGGCACGGTGGTGCCGTCCACACGGCGAAGCGTCCGCGTCGCCAGCTCGGAGAGCGCGGTGCGCAGGTACTCCACGTGGGGCGACTCGTCGCCGCGGATGAAGCGCACCAGGTCGCCGGCGGCCTCGGGCTCGGCGGAGAGCTCCGGATCCGAAAGCAGCCGCTCGCCCCAGTCGAAGGCGCCCATGGCGAACACCTCCACCGCCAGCACCTGGGCCATGGTGGCCAGCAGCGTCTCGAGGTCCGCATCGAGCTCCTGGAAGGCGCGTGCGCGGCTGCGCCGTCTGCCAGGACCCTGTCCCATCATGCGCAGCAGCACGTCGCCGGGGATCTTCGGCGACTCCAGGGCGAGATCGCGCGCCGCCTCCCACATCTGCTAGTGGCCGCCCTCGACCCGGTAGCCGGCCTCGTCGCGCGCATGCGCCTCGAAGAGGCCGGCCCCCAGGTGGGCGAGCGCGGTGCCCTCGATGGGCTCCACCACGATCGCGGCGAGGTCGGGGACGCGGACGTCGCGGATGATGGCCCCGAAGCCCTCCACGATGGAGATGATCGTGAGGCGCCGCACCACCGGGTCACGCACGCCCTCGCGCAGGAGCAGGCGGGCCTGCTCCAGGTTGGGATACTGGGGCGGCATGAGCGCCGCATCGATGGCGACGAGCGGATGGCCCTCTTGCGCCAGGCGCGCCTGCCAGGCGCGGATCGCCGGCCCGCGGTGGAGCGTGCGCGGGGAGCGGTAGGCGCCGTCGGCGTCGAAGCCGCCGTGGCAGCGCACGCCGCCGGCCAGGAGCGGGGCGGCGTAGGGGCCGCTCGCGAGCAGCTCCGCCCGTGTGTACGCGAGCGGCAGATCGAGGGCTTCGGGCTCGGACATGGGGTCCCCAGGGCGCGCTGGACGCTGATCGAGCCTAGCGAGGCGCCGGGGCGGCGAAAAGTCAGGGCGCGGCGTCGTCCCGCTCGAGCTCGAGCTGCTTGCTGCGCTTCTCGCGCAGGGCCCTGTTGCGCTTGCGCTCCATCTCGTGGGCGAGCCGGGCCTTCAGGCGCTCGGCCAGCGCGCGGTTCTCGGCGCGGATGCGGTCGAGCTCCAGCACCAGCTCCTGGCGGGGCTGCACGCGCTCGAAGCGGACGCTCAACGACTGCGACGTCTTGCGTCCGTCGTGGAGGCGCGCCACCACCTCGATCTCGTTCTCCCCCTCCCGGAGCGGGAGCTCGCCGTAGAAGGAGCCGTCGATCCCGGTGGCGATCGGACCGCTCTCGTCGCCGGTGGTGTGGTTCACCAGCTCGACGCGGTCCACGAACGAGAAGGCAGTGTCGCGCAGGCTGGCGACGATCTCGCCGGGCCGGTCGAGCTCCACCGAGCGCCCTCCCGTGGCCCGTGCCATGGCGCTCAGCTTGGGGTTCATCCGCCCCGTCACGGCGTTCCGTCCCAGCGAGAAGGCGTGCAGCGTGACGCCCCGCTCGGCCGCCAGGCGCGCCGCCGCCAGCGCCGCACGCTCGGCGTGCTCCCGGTCGTAGGGGAGACGCGGCTTCCCGTCGGTGAGCAGGTGGACGACGCGTTGGGCGCCCTCGCGGCGCGGGCTTCGCGCGCCACGCTCCGCGTCGCCCTCGAGCTCCGCGACGGCGCGCCCGATCCCGGCCGCGAGGTTCGTCATGCCCGAGGGCTTCCGGCGCCGCAGGCGCCGCAGCGCGCGCTCCGCCTCGTCGTAGTCGTGGGTCAGGGGAAGCCGGAGCTGGGTATCGCGCAGCGACCAGGCCAGGATCCGCTCCGGCGAGGGATCGACGCTTCGATCCGAGGCACTCCGATGCAGGCCATCCCGTCCGGCCACGCTGACGATCCCCACCCGCACCCGCTTCCCGTCCTGGTTTCCGGGCAGCTCGCGCAGCGCGTCGAGGAAGGCGTGCGCCGCGGCGAGCTCGGCGCGGAAGATCGAGTCCTCCCC
>JBFGJV010000043.1:0-17885 GCA_041577015.1 Myxococcota bacterium | reverse complement strand
GCCAGGTACTGCTGGTGGTAGCCCTCGGCGTAGTAGAAGGGCGGCGCCTCGCAGATCTCGGTGGTGATGGTGCCCCGGCGCGTCTCTCGAAGTCGCGCCTGGTAGGCCGCGAGGGAAGCCTCGGCCGCACGACGCTGGTCGGGCGAGTGGACGTAGATCGCCGAGCGGTACTGCGTGCCCACGTCGTTGCCCTGGCGCATGCCCTGGGTGGGAGCGTGGGACTCCCAGAAGATGCGAAGCAGCTCCGGGTAGGAGACGCGCGCCGGATCGAACACCACACGCACCACCTCGGCGTGCCCGGTGCGCCCGGAGCAGACCTCCTCGTAGGTCGGGTTCGGGGTGGGACCGCCCGCATAGCCCCCCGCGGTGGTGTGGACGCCCGGAGTCTCCCAGTAGCGCTTCTCGGCGCCCCAGAAGCAGCCCATGCCGAAGACCGCCTCCTCGAAGCCGTCCGGGTAGGGCGGCACCAGCGAGGTGCCGAGCACCACGTGCTTCTCGGGAACGGGCATGCGCTCCGAGCGTCCGGGAAGGGCCTGCTCGGGCGTCGGAAGGCGGAGCTTGGCGGCGAGGGGAGACATGCGGCCGTCCTCCGAGAGAAGAATAGAGTTTCTCCGGGCGCCGTCAGTCCTCCGCGCCGCCGCGCCCGGGCTCCAGCCAGCGCCGGGCCAGGAACGTCCCCACCACCACCAGGGCCGCCAGCCCCGCGGCGAGGGCCGCCGTGCCCCAGTCGGGATCGCGCGCCGCCGCCACCGCGCGGTCGGCGGCGAGAGCCAGCCCCAGCGCGCCCGGCGCCATGGCCAGCGTCGTGCCGAGCAGGTAGTCGCGGAAGCGGATGTGGGTGGCGCCGGCTACCACATTCACCACGCCGAAGGGGGCGATCGGGACCAGGCGCACCGTCGCCGTGGCGAGCACACCGCGCCGGGCGAGCCGGCGGCTCAGGCGGTTGAGACGCTCGCCCGCGAGCCGGCGCACGGCGTCGCGCCACAGCACCCGCCCCACGCCGTAGCCCGCCGCCGCGCCGCCGAGCGCGCCCGCCAGGGCGGTGCCGAAGCCGAGCCAGGGGCCCAGGGCGGCGGCGGAGGCCACGATCAGAACCGTGACCGGGGCCATCACCACGGTGGCCACGGCGATGCCCACCGCGGCGAGAGGCGGCCCCCAGGCCCGGTCCCGCAGCAGCGCAGCCGCGGCCGAGAGGCGCTCCAGCGAGAGCGCATCGCCCAGCGGCGTCCAGCGCCAGGCCGCGGCCAGCCCGAGCAGCACCAGGAGCCCGGCCACCACGCGCAGGCCCGCGCGGCCGTCGCTCCCCGAAACTTCGCCCGGCATCATCTGCCCGGCCAGCTCCGAGAACGAGACCGGCCGCTCCGGATCCAGCAGATGGGCCTGGGGTAGCACGGGCTCGAGCGACGCGGCGGCGCTCTCCTCCGGATCCAGGGGACGGAGCGCGCGCGGGCCGCCACCGAAGCGGTCCAGGGCAGCGAGCAGCGAGCCCGACTCCCGCACGCAGCGCCCGACCTCCTCGGGCGCCGCGCCCAGGTGCTCTGCCAGCAGGCCGTCCCGGATGCGCGCCACCGCGTCCCGCTCCGTCTGGGTCGAGGCCTCCACGGCGAGGTCGCACTCCGTGTCGAGACCGAGGGAGCGATTGTTCAGGTTCGCCGAGCCCACGCGCAGCAGCCGGTCGTCCACCACCATCACCTTGGCGTGCACGTAGACGTCGAGATCCTTGCGATCGGGGGCGCAGGGCGTGACGACGCGCAGCCGGCCGTGCCGGTCGGCCTCGCGGAGCTGCCGCAGAAGACGCGCGCGAAGCGCGCCCATGGTGGCCTCCTCGAGCCAGCCGCTGCACGCGCGCGGCAGCACGATCACGATCTCGGGCCCATCGGGCTCGCGCAGCCGGGCGGCCAGCGCGTCGCCCACGTCGGGAGAGGTCAGGTACTGGTTCTCCACGTACAGGAGACGGCTTGCCGCGGCGATGGCGTCCAGGAAGAGGGCCTTCACCTCGCGCACCGGCTCCTCTCCGTCGTGGGGAGGCCGGGTGCGGGCGATGGCGACGCGGACGTCCTGGAAGTCCGCACGCAGCGACGCGGGCCAGGGGTCGCGCGCCGCCCGGGGCGCCCGGAGACCGCGCCCGGTGGCGCGCCGCCAGCGCTCGCGGACCAGCTCGCCCAGGGCGGCGGCGGCCTCCCCGTCCACGGCCATCTGCACGTCGTGGAAGGGCGGGTAGGCGCGGCCCCAGGGATCCACGCGCCGGGGCTCCTCCGGCCGGTGCTCGCGCGTGTCCCAGCGGCTCGCGGCGGGATCGATGCCCCCGGCGAAGGCCAGCGCGTCGTCCACGACCACCACCTTCTGGTGGTGGGAGGCGCCCACCGGATGCACGCCGTCCTGCTCGAACTCCACGCGGCGGTGGGTGTTCCAGCCGAGCTTGAGCAGTGGAAAGGACTCGCGCTCCCAGGCGTAGAGCATGGCGAAGTCCCAGTCGAGCACGTGGATGCGCACGCCCCGGCGGGCCAGGGCGTCCAGCAGCGGGCCCAGCTCGTCCGGAAGCCCGCCGCCGCCTCCGGGCTCCCTACGCAGGCGCAGCCGGCTGTGCAGATCCCAGGCCGCGATCAGCACCTGGCGCTCCGCTGCGGCCAGGGCGTCGGCGAGCACCGCGAAGTAGTCGGCCGCGTCCACGATCACCGCCGCCCGCTTCGCGCGGGTCAGGCGCCAGCAGTTGCGGCTCTCGGCGAGGATCGAGCCTTCGCTCACGCCTCCTCGCCTCCGCCCGGCACCTCCTGGCCGGTGAGCTGGCGCACCTTCTCCACGTAGGCGTCGATGTCGCACTTGCGCTCGAGCCCGCCCGCCGTCATGGAGCGGACCTTGCCGAAGACCGGCCGTTCCGGCCACGGACGGTCGTGCCGTCCGAACACCCAGGCCACGTTCGCGTACGAGCTGGGGTCGCGTCCGTCCAGGAAGTACTTGTTGTTGAGCTCGAGGGTGATCCGGTGGGCGTACCTTGGCGTGTTGCACCACTCCAGGATCTTCTTGCCCCAGTACATGCGCATGTGGTTGTGCATGTATCCGGTGTGCTTCATCTCGCGCATGGCCGCGTTCCAGTAGCGGTCGTGGGTCTCGGCGGCCTCGAGCTGCGACTTCGTGTAACGATGGGGCCGGTCGTCCTTCTCGTGCTTCGTCAGCGTCTTGCGCGCCCACTCCGGCAGGCCGCGCCAGGAGTCGTAGTGCCGCTCGTAGCGGACGAAGTTGCAGGCCAGCTCCCGGCGCACGATGAGCTCCTCGAGGAAATCGTCGCGATCCTGCGAGGACCCGCGCCGCGTCTCGCGTACGGCGAGGGCCACCTCCAGGGGCGAGATCTGGCCGAAGTGCAGGTACGGGCTCAGGTGCGAGACGTCGTCGGTGCCCGGCTCGCTGCGATGCCTGGCGTAGCGGGCCAGCCTCTCGCTCACGAAGGCCCGCAGCCGGGCCCGGGCCTGGGACGTCCCGCCGCGGAAGTGCTCGCCCACCTGCGGCACGCTGCGGTCGATGGAGAGCTCCCCGAGTGCGGCCTCGACGTCCTCCAGATCCAGCGCGTCGCCGTCCACGCCGAGACTCGTCGAGTCCTTGGCCAGGGACGTCGTGCGGAGCTCCGCCAGGTGCTCGTCGCGGTGCCGGGCCAGCTTGCTGCGGATGGTGCGCGCGGCCGTCTCCAACTTGTCCGAGACGACCTCCACCGGTACCACCACGTCGGACTCCACCTGGACCAGCGTCCGGTCCAGGGCGCGCGCCAGGTCGCGGCGCCAGCGGCGCTGGTGGCGCAGGTAGCCGCGGTCGCACACCACGAGGGAGGCACGCCGCGCCAGCCGCTTCGCCACCGCGTCCGGGCGGCCGCGCTGCACCACGAAGCGCATGCCGCGGTCTGCCAGGGCGCGGGCGGTGCGCTGGAGGCCTTCCAGCAGGAAGGCGTAGTGGCGGAGGTTCGCCTCGGGATAGTCGTCGGTGAGCCCGAAGGCCACCAGCAGGCGCTGGCCGCGATCGTTGGCCTGCTGCACGGCGTACTCCAGGGCGTGATTGGTCGTGGCGCGCTGGGACTGCTGCATCCAGTAGAGCACGTAGTCGCCCGACTTCGGGTCGGCGTCGTTCAGGGGCTGGATGCGGCTCGTGTCGATCGTGCTGGTGGCCACGGGTCGCGTATACTGCGTCCGAGGATACCCTGCCATGTCGACCCCGTGGACCGCCGACGACATGCCCGACTGCTCGGGCAAGCTCGCCATCGTGACCGGCGGGAACAGCGGTCTCGGCTACGAGACCTCCCGCGAGCTGGCCCGGCACGGCGCGCACGTGGTGCTGGCGTGCCGCAACCTGGAGAAGGCGCGGGAGGCGACGGATCGCATCCGCGCGGAGCATCCCAAGGCCTCGCTCGAGCTCCAGGAGCTGGACCTCGCCAGCCTCGGCTCCGTGCGCGGCTTCGCCGAGCGCTTCCGCGCCGAGCACCAGCATCTCCAACTGCTGGTGAACAACGCCGGCGTGATGGCGCTCCCGAAGCGCAAGACCGGCGACGGCTTCGAGATGCAGCTCGGCACGAACCACCTGGGCCATTTCGCACTGACCGGCCAGCTCTTGGACCGCGTTCTCGCCACGCCGGGAGCGCGCGTGGTGACCCTCTCCAGCAACTTCCACAAGCTGGGCCGCCTCCGCTTCGACGATCTCCAGTCCGAGCGCCGCTACGCCAAGTGGGGCGCCTACGGACAGAGCAAGCTGGCGAACCTGCTGTTCGCGCTCGAGCTGCAGCGGCGCCTGGAGGCCCGGCAGGCCGACGCCATCAGCGTGGCGGCGCATCCGGGCTACGCCGCCACCAACCTCCAGACCGCGGGCGCGCGCATGACGGGCTCGTCGGTGGAGGAGTGGATCCAGACGCTCGGGAACCGGCTGCTGGCCCAGAGTGCCGCGATGGGGGCGCTTCCGACGCTCTACGCGGCCACCGCCCCGAACGTGCGCGGGGGCGAGTACTTCGGACCCGACGGCCTCGCGGAGATGCGCGGGCACCCGGTGAAGGTGAGCCCCAACGCCCGCGCCCGGGACCCGGAGCTGGCCCGGCGGCTGTGGTCCGTCTCCGAGGAGCTTACCGGCGTCCACTACGAGGCGCTGGCCGGCTAGGCCCGGACCCTGGCGATCACCTGGTCGGCGTAGGCGCGCAGGGCATCGATCTTCTGCTGCAGCGTCTGGGTGTCCGGCTCGTAGGCGTTGCGGAAGCCCACGATCACGTCGGTGACGCCGCGGTCCTCCAGACGCCGCACGCCGTCGGGCGTGTAGGCGTCGAGGGAGATCACGTGCACCTCGAAGGGCTCGCGCTCGCGCCCCGCCTCCCGGCGCAGCTCGGCGAGGCGCTTCAGCATCACGTCCAGGTCGGCGCCGTCGCCGCCCGCGTGCATCCAGCCGTCGCCGAGCCAGGCGGCGCGATGCAGGGCGGATTCCGAGTGGCCGCCGATCAGGATCGGGATGGGACGGCTCGGCACGGGGCAGATCTCGATGGACTCGATGTCGTAGAAAAGGCCGTGGAACCGGTAGAAGCCCCCGCGGCACAGTCCTCGCACGATCTCGATCATCTCGTCCATGCGGCGCCCGCGTTTCGCCCAGGACTGGCCGGTGAGTCGGTAGTCCTCGGGCCAGGGGCTGAGCCCGACGCCGAGGACGAGGCGGTTCCCGGTGAGCACGGCGACAGAGGCCGCGGACTTGGCGACGAGAACGGGGTGCCGGACCGGGAGCTTCAGCACGAAGGTCGCGAAGCGCAGCCGCTCCGTCACGGCGCCCAGGGCCGGGATCAGCGAGAAGGGCTCGAGGAAGGGCTTGTTCTCCAGGAATGTGCGGTCGCCGTCGGGCGTGTAGGGGTACTTGCTTTGGGAGAGCTCCGGGTAGGCGATGCTGTCCGACACCACGAGGCCGTCCCATCCGCAGCGGTCGGCCTCCGCGGCGAGCGGGAGGTAATGGCTCGGATCGCACATGGACTCCGCGTACGAGAAGCGCACGGAGCCAGCGTAGCCCGACGGCTCGCCCTGGCGCAGCCCGGGGCCTAGGATCTCGCTCGTGCGGGTGGCCACCTGGAACGTGAACGGCCTGCGGGCGCGTCTGGACTACGTGCGTCACTGGCTCGAGGCGCGCGAGCCGGACGTGGTGGCGCTCCAGGAGCTCAAGCTGGCCGACGACCAGTTCCCCCACGCGGCGCTGGCGGAGGCCGGCTACCGCGCTGTCCTGCACGGCCAGAAGGGCTGGAACGGCGTGGCGGTCCTGGCCCGGGAGCCGTTGGAGCCGCTCCAGGTGGGGCTTCCCGGGCAGGAGGACCTGGGCGCCCGGCTGGTGGCGGCGCGCACGGGCGGCCTCGTGGTGGCCAGCGTCTACGGCCCGAACGGGAAGCACGTGGGCCATCCGGACTTCCCGCGCAAGCTCGCCTGGCTGGACGCCCTGGCCGCACACCTGGAGGCGCATCTCGACCCGGAGCATCCCCTGGTCCTCGCCGGTGACTTGAACGTCTGCCCGGGTCCGCTCGACACCTGGAACGAGGAGCAGCTGCGCGGGGCCATCTTCCACACCGAGGAGGAGCGCGCCGCCTTCCGGCGGCTGCTGGACTGGGGCCTGCGCGACGTCTTCCGCGAGCGCTACCCCGACACCCAGGCCTTCTCGTGGTGGGACTACCGGGGCGGCGCCTTCCACCGCAAGCAGGGGCTACGCATCGACTTCTTGCTGGCGACGAAGCCCGCGATGATGCGCGTGCGCTCGGTCAGCATCGATCGGGACTGGCGCAAGAAGCAGCACGGCTTGACCCCATCCGACCACGCCCCGGTGGTGGCGGACCTCGCATGAATCCGGAGGACACCGACATGCCCACCTGGATGCGTTTCGCCCTGGCCCTGTCCGGGCTCGGCGTGTGGACCCTGCTGGGCTGCGCCAGCACACCCCCTCCCCTGGCGAGCAGCCCGATCCGCTGGGCCGCCGTGGCGGACGAGCGCGTGCCCGAGATCGTGACCCGCGATCCCGACGGAAGCGAGCGCACGACCAAGCTCTGGCTCGTGGTCCATGAGGGCCAGGGCTACATCCGCACCGGCAACTCACGCTGGTTCCGCAACATCGAGCGCGAGCCGAAGGTCGTGCTTCGTGTGGACGGCGCGGGGTACCGGCTGCAGGCAAGTCGCGTGGTGGACGACGAGCTGCGGCGCCGGGTGAACGACGCGTTCCGCGAGAAGTACGGCTGGCAGGACTTCCTGATCCACCCGCGCGGGGCGCCGGGCGCCAACATCCTGAGGCTGACGCCGCGCGCCCCGCGCTAGATGTCGGGTCCCCTCCACGGCATTCGCGTGGTGGACACCACGCAGTACGTCGCGGGACCGTTCGCGACCATGCTGCTCGGCGACCAGGGCGCCGACGTGATCAAGGTGGAGCCCCCCGGCCGCGGCGACGGAACGCGCGCCCTGGGTGGCGGCAAGCGCGGCCTGGCGCCGCTGTTCGCCACCACGAACCGCAACAAGCGCTCGCTGGCGCTCGACCTGCGCGACCCGCGCGGCGCGGACCTGCTGCGGCGTCTCGTGGCCGGAGCCGACCTCTTCGTCCAGAACTTCCGGCCCGGCGCGGCCGAGCGGCTCGGGATCGGCGAGCCCGAGCTGCGTGAGCTCCGGCCGGATCTCGTCTACGTCTCCATCAGCGGCTTCGGGGAGACGGGCCCGTACGTGGGCAAGCGCGCCTACGACCCGGTGATCCAGGCGCTCTCCGGCCTGGCGTCGATCCAGGCGGATCGGGAGAGCGGGCGCCCGCGCATGATGCGGCTCATCGTGCCGGACAAGGTGACGGCGCTGACCGCCGCCCAGGCGATGACCGCGGCGCTCTTCGCGCGGGAGCGCACGGGACGGGGTCAGCACGTGCGCCTGGCGATGCTGGATGCGGTGATCGCGTTCCTGTGGCCCGAGGGCATGGCGAGGTACACCTTCGTGGGCGACGACCTCGGCGTCTCGCGTCCGGCGGAGGTGCGTGACCTCGTGTTCGAGACTGCGGACGGCTGGATTACGGTGGGCGCCGTGACGGACGTCGAGTGGGAGGCCCTGGCCCGCTCGCTGGGACATGCGGAGTGGCTGGACGATCCCCGCTTCGCCTCGCCGGCCCGACGCGTGAAGCATGCGGACGCGCGTCTGGCGCTCACGCAGGAGGCGTTGCGCGGGCGGCGGTCGGCCGAGTGGATCGAGCGGCTGGATGCGGCAGGCGTGCCGTGTGCGCCGATCCTCACCCGCGAGGAGGTGATCCACGATCCCCAGGTGGTGGCCAACCGTCTGCTGGTGGAGTCCGGCCATCCCCACGCCGGTCGCATGCGGGAGCCGCGGCCGGCCGCCCGCTTCGATGCCACCCCCGCCGCGCTCGGAAGGCCGGCGCCGCTCCTGGGCCAGCACGGCGACGAGGTGCTGGCGGAGCTCGGGCTGGCCGAGGCCGAGCGGGCCGCGCTGCGCGCGGCGGGCGTGCTGGGCTAGGAGCGGAAGGGACCGAGGGCGGACAGGGCCAGGCCCACCAGCCACGCCCGACGCGAAGACGGCCCGACCAGGAGCCGGACGGCCAGCGCGGACACGGGGAAATCTGCGTGTGAGGAGCGGGCCATCCGCAGGCGGGCGTCGAGGCCGTGGTGGTCGGAGTAGGGATGGTCCGGGCGGGGGCTCAGGATCCGTTCGAGCCCGCGCATCTCGAACCGCCACGCCGGGTCGCGCCGCGCCATCACGAAGTCGATCCAGTGGGGCTCGGGGGCGGGGTCCTGCGGCGAGGGCGTGGGCACCGCGGTGCCGCAGCCGCAGCGGACGCGCTCGGTGACCGTGAGATCGATCCAACGCGTCAGCAGCGCGTCACGGAAGAAGGGCTCGTCCGCCCGCGTGTTGAGATCGCCCGCCAGGAGCACGGGCGGGTCCCCCTCGAGCGGACCCAGGGCGAGCTCCAGCTCGGCGAGCTGGGCGCGTCGCACGGCCGTCCAGCCGTGCAGGTACTGGGCCTGGAGGTGCGTGTTCAGAACCACCAGGCGCGCGTCGTCCGCGCCCACCAGCTCGACGCGCTGCACGCCCTTGTCGCCGAAGCCGTCGCCTTCCCAGAGGCGCCAGTCGGGAGCCTCGGCGCGGAACTCGTGGAAGCGCGTGCGCCTCGTGTCGCGGTCCACGCGCCAGCCGCTGGCGCGCCGCACGAAGGCCAGCAGCCCGCCCTTGCGGAAGCCGAACCAGTTGGGCGGTGTCCCGACGCTCTCGTAGACGGGCGCCAGGCGCTCGACGAGCGGCTCGGCATCCTCCCGCGTCCAGACCTCCTGGAGGGCGACCACGTCGGGTGCGGCGTCGCCGTCCGCCAGCAGCCAGTCGGCCACCCGCGCCAGGCGGCCGGCGCGGTCGGGTGCGCCGGGGAGCGCGTGCACGTTCCAGGAGACCAGGCGCAGATCGGCGACTAGCAAGGGCTCAGTCGACCCGGACGTCGAGGCGACGCACACGGCGTCCGACGATCATGTTGCTCCAGGCGAGCGCGGCCGGCTCGCCGTCGGCGAGGCGCAGCTTCGGGAAGCGCGCGAGCAGGGCCGTCAGCGCGATGCGGGCCTCGAGACGCGCCAGCGCCGCGCCGAGACAGAAGTGGAGCCCGAGTCCGAAGGCCAGGTGCGGGTTCGGCTCGCGGTCGAGCTCGAGCCGGTCGGGATCCGTGAAGACCGCCGGGTCGCGGTTCGCGCCGGCGATGGAGAGATAGACGCGATCCCCGACGCGCAGGCGGTGACCGCCGCGCTCGTGGGGCGCGACGACGTGGCGCACCATCACCGTGGCCGGCCCCTCGAAGCGCAGCAGCTCCTCCAGCGCGGGAACGCCGAGCTCGGGCTGCCGCGCCAGGCGCTCGCGCTCCTCGGGGTGGGCGAGGAGCACCGCCACGGCGTTCGCCAGCAGGCTCGTGGTGGTCTCGTGGCCGGCGAAGAGCAGCATGGTGCAGGCGCCCACGAGCTGCTCGGCCGTGAGCGCGTCACCGCGGTCGCGCGCGGCGATCAGCTCGCTGACCAGGTCGTCGCCGGGCTGCTTCTCCCGACGACGGATCAGGCTTCCGAAGAAGTCGTAGAACGCCTCGGCGCCCTCGCGAGCGGCTTCGTTCCGCCCGGCGCCCTCCACGGCTCCGAACACGAGACCGGACAGCTGGGCGGAGGCGCGCTGGAAGGCCCGGCGGTCCTCCGGCGCGACGCCGAGCAGCTCGGCGATCACGATGGCCGGGAGCGGGCCGGCGAAGTCCTGGATCAGCTCGCCACCGCCGGCAACCGCCAGCCGGTCCAGCAGCTCGGCCACGAGGGCGTGCACCCGGGGCTCGAGGCGCGGGACGGTGCGCGGCGTGAAGGCGCGGCTCACGGGACCGCGCAGTCGTCCGTGGACCGGCGGATCCCGGAACACCATCCATCCACGCAGCAGCTCGAAGGTCCGGCCCAGCGCCGCTCGCTGAGCCTCGCTCATGCGCGCCTCCAGAGGCGAGAGGCGATCCGAGGACAGGCGCTCGCCGTCCTGGAAGGCCGCGCGCACCTGGGGGTGGCTGGTCAGGATCCAGGCGCGGCTCGCGGGGCTCCAGTGGACGGGGTCATGCCGGCGCAAGCCTCGAAAGAAGGCGTGGGGGTCCCGCGTCGCGAGGGAGCCGCGGATGTCGTCGTCGACCACCCGGGCAGGGTATCGCGCCCGGCTGGAACGCCGTTCAAGCCTCGCCCGCGTGACGCTCCTCGTGCCCGAGCCGCTCGTGGAACGCGCAGGGCCGCGGCCGCGGGCACTCCGCGGCACCATCGAGGGCGGCGTCGCACACCTGGCGCTCCATCAACAGCTCGATCGCCCTGTCCAGCTCCTGCTGGGCCTCCACGGAAAGACCGGCAAGACCGCGCTCCATTCCCATGCTTCCGCACCGCCTTTTCGCTCCCCCCGCGCTCGGGCGCACCCGAGACGACCGGATTATCTCGCAGAACGCCTCGAAATCAAAGCAGAAAATGCTCCCGGGTGGCGTCGTCGGGCGAGGCAGGATCTCGAGGGCGAGCCGGTCTCGCATGGGGCCGAGGACTGGATTCCAGGCCATGGCTGCGAAACAGCGCAGGGCCCGGACCGGACGGTCCGGGCCCTGCCAAGGGGCGGACGAGGCGCGGCGCTACTCGACTCCGACCTCGAGTCCGCCGTCGCCGCCGTCTTCGGGCTCGCAGGGCGTGCTGTGGAGGTTCACGCCCAGCTTGTCGCCCGTGGAGAGCTCCAGGCGAACGTGCACGGTGTGCCAGCCCTTGCCCGAGTCGTCGGCGTCGGTCAGCGTGACGTCGATCGCGCGGCTTCCTTCCAGGATCACCGGATCGATCGTTGCGGTGCGATCCCCGCCCTTCTTCTTGCCGCGGTTCGGCGTGGCGCCGTTGCGGGACTTGACGGAGGCGGCCACGATCGTCGCCGTGGCCGCATCGCTGAGCTCGTCGCCCAGGGCCACGCTCAGGTTCACCGTGACCGTGTCGCCGACTCTGACCTCGCAGAACGACGACTCGAACTCGATCACCGAGAGGTCCGAGAGCTCCTGCATGGACGTCTCGACCACCTGGAAGGCCGTGGCCGGTGCCGCCGCCAGTGCCAGGACCGAGACCAGGACCGGTAGGAGCTTCGGGGGGTGGAAGCTGCGCATCGCGATCATCTCCTCGTTTTGAAGCCGCTCTTCGCGGCTCGAACCATCGATCGGACGAGGGCCGAAGCCTGCCGGTGATGCCCTTCACGGCAGGCGATCCGCACGTGCACGCGTGGTGCATCCTCTATGCTCTGGAGATGCCGTGCGAGCCGGAGATGTGCGCGTCGGCGCGCGAACGGCTCGCCGCCTTCGAGCGGCGAGCGGTCGCGCTCCAGGGGCGCCGGGCCGCCGCAGTGGCGGTGACGCTGGTCCACGACGAAGACGGCGACGCCTGCTTCCTGCTGACCCGGCGGGCCGAGCGGCTGAAGCGGCATCGGGGTCAGTGGGCGCTCCCGGGCGGACGGGTCGATCCCGGCGAAGCGCCCGTCGCCGCCGCGCTGCGCGAGCTCGAGGAGGAGCTGGGACTCGCCGTGGCCGAGGCCCGGGTGCTCGGGCTGCTGGACGACTACCCGACGCGTTCGGGCTTCGTGATCTCGCCGGTCGTGGTCTGGGGCGGCGGGCCGAGGGAGCTGGCCCCGGATCCCCGGGAAGTGGCGGAGGTGCACCGGGTGCCGCTGGCCGAGCTCGAGCGGCCGGAGATACCGGTGCTGCGTTCGATTCCGGAGAGCGAGCGTCCGGTGATCTCGGTGCCGATCCGCGCCACCGTGAACACGCTGGTCCACGCACCCACGGCGGCCATCCTGTATCAGCTGCGGGAGGTGGTGCTCTTCGGACGCGACACCCGGGTCGCCCACTTCGAGCAGCCAGTGTTCGCCTGGCGCTGACGAGCCACGCGGCGGCTGAACGAGCGGTGCGCTATGGTCCCGCCATCGTGAGGGCGAGAGGCCGACTGGCCAGCGAGTTCCTGCGCCGCACCGGCTGGCGCACCGAGGGGCAGGCCCCGGCGGCGCGCAAGTGCGTGGTCGTGGCGGCGCCCCACACGTCCAACTGGGACCTGCTCTACATGCTGGCCTTCGGCTGGTCGGTGGAGGTGCGGCCCCGGTTCATGATGAAGCACTCCGTCTTCGTGGGCCCCCTGGACCCCTTCTTCCGTCGGCTCGGCGGGATCCCCATCGAGCGCCACCATCGCACCGGCGTGGTGAAGCAGATGGTGGACGCCTTCGCGGCGGCCGACGATCTCACCCTGGTCGTACCGCCCGAGGGGACGCGCGGCCGACGCGAGCACTGGAAGTCGGGCTTCTACCACATCGCGAACGAGGCGCGGGTGCCGCTGGTCCTCACGTTCTGCGACTACTCCCGGAAGGTGGCGGGCTTCGGGCCGTCGTTCGTCCCGACCGGGAACCTGCGCGAGGACATGGAGCTGGTGCGCGACTTCTACGCCGACAAGGTCGGACGCCACCCCGAGCTGTTCGGTCCGGTGCGACTTCCCGAAGAGCTCTAGGAGCGGAGCTTCGCCACCAGCTCCTCCACCGCCGCATCGGCGATCGCGTCCATCTCCGCGTCGGTCCGGTCCTGGATCGGGTGCGGCACCCAGACCGCGGCCGGGTCGGCACCCAGGGCGCGCGCCTGGGCCTCGGCGCCGTCCACGAACTCGACCGTGGCCACGAAGACGCCAGGGACGCCGCGTCCCTCCAGGTCGACGATGTCGTGCACACTGCACGACGTGCAGGAGCCTCAGTCGGCCAGGGCCTCGATCACGGCACCGCACTCGGTGGCGATCGCCTGGCGCAGATCCACGGGCGCGGGCTTGGTGAAGGTGGGCTTGCGGTAGCGGCGCGTCGCCACGCCGCGCTCGTTCAGGCGCGTCTCCAGCCGGTCCAGGAAGCGGTCGCCGCGCGGCTTCGAGATGTCGAGCAGGCCGACCGTCACGCCCGAAAGCGACGTGAGGCGGGGCAGGCGCTCGCGGTGCGCCGGCGCGCGCTCACCGGTGGGATCGAGCACGACCCTGGAATGCGTCGGCTCGTTCACCGCCACGGTCCGATCTCCCGCAGGGTCGGCTGGCTCCCGGTCGCGCCGGTCACCCAGCCACCGACGATCATGCTGAACAGGCCCGCGCGCCCGCCGCAGTGGACCACCAGCAGGCCACCGGGCCGGAACTTCGGGAGCGTCGCCTGGGCCATCGCCTCCGGAACGCCTTCGGCCATGCCGTCCGCACCGCGCACGATCTCCGGCCCCGGCAGCTGGAGCAGCTCGCTGAGACGCTCGACCAGACGCTTCTTGTCCCAGGGCGGGTCGGCCTCGGCGAAGACGCGCGCGTGCTCGGGTCCGATGGCCAGGAGAGCGTCGAACAGGAAGGGCAGCTTCGGGTGGTGGAGCGTGCGCAGACACGCCGCCAAGCTCCGCACCAGCGCCTCGGGTTCGCGCGCAAGCTGATCGAGGACGGTACGCGGGCCCTCGCCCGGAAACAGCGTCACCGTGTCCTCACCCTCGGAACCGCCGAGATCCGTGGAGAGCGGCGACCACGGCGAGCCCTCTTCGTCCTCTGCGAAGCAGAACGAGAGCTTGCCCGGATTTCCGTGCGTGGCGCGATCCACCCCCCCCGGGCGCCCGCCGCCCACGTTGCGGATCACGAGCTGGAGGGCGCGGCCGATCGTCATGTTGGCGCGGTTGCCCTGACCGAAGACGTTGATCCCGGCGTTCATGCCGATGCGTCGTCGGATGGGCCCGTTCACCACCAGCACCGGCCCCGCGGCCATGGTGGTGGCCAGCAGCCCGTGGGCGTTGAACGCGTCGCTGCAGGCTCCCTCCACCGCGGCGAGCACCACCGGGAGATACTCGGGCTTGCAGCCGGCCAGCACCGCGTTGATCGCCACCTTCTCCACCGTGCAGGGCACCAGGTCGGGCGGCACCACCGCCACGACCTCGTTGGGGCGACGACGCGTGCCGTCGAGCATGGCAAGCACGCGGCGCTCGGTGGGTGCCACCACGGGAAGGCCGTCGGTCCAGCCGCGGGCGAAGAGCGCCTCGTGCTCGTCCTCGGCGGCGGCCAGCTCCACACGGCGCGCCGCCAGGCGGCCCCCGCCGAAGCGCGCGGCCAGCTCGGGCGCCAGGAGCGGCTCCACACTGCGCGAGCCGCAGCCGGGACGCCAGTCGGGAAGCTCGCTGCCCAGAGCGTGGATCCCGGTCAACTTTTCCCAGTCTTCGCGGACCCAGCCCACCGCGCGCGCCTCCTCGTGGCCGTCGGCACCTACGCGCAGCAGCGTGGGCACCGTCTCGATCTCGTGGTGCCAGGAGAACGCGAGGTCACGGTCGTCCACGGCCTCGAGGCCGGGCGGGAAGCCGGGATCGTCCTGCGTGTAGACCGAGAGCTTCGTCTGGTGGGCCAGGCGGACGAGCACGGGCACGACGAGCTGGCAGGTGGGACACTCCCGCTTCACGAAAGCGACGAGGCCGGACGGGAGCGGCGGACGCATCGCGTGCAGGATATCACGGAGGGCCGCTCAGTCGCCGAGGACCGCGCGCAGCGCACGGGCCAGCCCCCGGGCCGAGTACGGCTTCTGGAGGAAGCCGTCGGGCTGCTCGCCGCCGAGCGTCCGGATCGAGTCGTCCGCGTCGTAGCCGCTGGAGAGCAAGATGGTGGCACCGGGACGCACGGTCCGCATCGCGCGCAGGGTCTCGGCTCCGCTCATGCCCGGCATGGTCAGGTCCAGGACCACCGCCACGATCTCGTCTGCGTGCTTCTGGAACGCCTCGAGGCCTTCGCGTCCGTCGGCGGCGGTGCGCACCGAGAAGCCCAGGCGTCCCAGAACCCGGGCCGCCAGACGGCGAACGGGCTCCTCGTCGTCCACCACCAGGACCGTGCCGCTGCCGCGCCATGTCTCGCCATCTCCGCGGGCCGCGCTGCGCGCCTCCGTCGCGACGCCCTCCGCGGCGGGCAGCAACACGGTGAAGCGGGTACCGCGCACGGATCGTGAACCCGTTCGGGACTCGACGCGAATCGCGCCCTGATGGCTCCGGACGATGCCGAGCGCCGTGGCGAGCCCGAGGCCGCGTCCCTTGGACTTCGTGGTGAAGAACGGGTCGAAGATGCGGGCGAGGGTGGCCTCGTCCATGCCGCACCCGTCGTCGCAAACCTCCACGAATACGTGCCGCCCGGGAGCCGGGGTCGCGTCGAGCAGCGCCTCGGCGAGGTAGCCGGCATCGGCGTCGCGTACGCCGGTGCGCACCGAGATCATGCCCGATTCCTCGCCAAGCGCATCGGAGGCGTTCGTGATCAGGTTCATCACCACTTGACGGATCTGCGTGGGATCGCCCAGCACCGCCGGAAGCGGGCGCGCGCAGTGGCAGCGCAGCTGCGCCCGCTTCGAGACCGAGGGCTCCAGCAGGTGGATCATCTCTTCCACGAGACGCGAGAGGTCCAGCGTCGTGAGCTGGACGTGGCCACGCCCGGAGTAGGCCAGCATCTGGCGCGTCAGCTCGGCGGCGCGGGTAGAGGCCAGACGGATTTCCTCGAGCTCCTCCCGCCCGGGTGACTCGCTCGAGAGCTCGAGCAGGGCGAGATCGGCGTTGCCGAGGATGCCGGTCAGGAGGTTGTTGAAGTCGTGGGCGATGCCACCTGCCAGGAGCCCCAGGCTCTCGAGCTTCTGGGCGTCGCGCAGCTTGGCGTCCAATCGCCGCCTTGCCGCCTCCGCGCGCTCCCTCCGGCGGATCTCGTCGCGGAGCTCGTGGGCAAGCTGCTGGATGCGCCGCGTGCGGCCGAGCACGACGGCCAGGTACGCTGTGGCGAGCGCCGTGACCAGCAGGCCCGCCAGGAGCACGGCCCCGGCTAGCCAGCCGTGGTCGGCGGCGAAGCCGCCGGGTCCGGGCGTGATCGTGAGACGCCAGGAGCGCCCGCCCGCCTCCAGGTTGGAGGTGTGGACGAGGGCGACCGCCCGGCCGGGCGAAGCGTCGGTTTGCGGCGAAGTATAGAGTGGCTCGCCGGCGCCGGAATCGCTGACGTCCTCGATCCGCACCTGCAGGGGGTATCGGTCGGACTTGCCGAGCGCGGCAGCGACGATGTCGGCCACCTGGAACACGCCCACCACGAAGCCTTCCAGGCTGGCCCGCCGCTCCGATGGCGTCTTCTGCGGCGATCCGCGACCGAAGTGGGGATGGAAGACCAGGAAGCCCGTGTCCGAGCTCTCGGCGGCCTGGACCAGCTCGATGCCTCCCGTGAAGGTCATCTCCCCGGTTTCGAGCGCACGCTCCAGGGCCGCGCGGCGCGTCGGCTCGGAGCTCACGTCGTAACCGAGCGCGGCTTCGTTGCCTGCCTGGGGCTCGATGTAGTGGACGATGCAGTACCACGGGCGACGCGCAGCCGGGATCATCTCCCCGGAGGCCGCACGTTCCGTGATGCGATAGTCCGGAAAGCCCGCGCGGCGGCCGCTGGCCTCGTGAGCCTCCCGGCCCTCGTCGCCGACGACAGGGTTCCAGCTGAGGGCTCGCAGGGACCGGTGCCGGGCGAGAAGATGTCCGGTGACGGCGCGGAACTCGGCGCGCGTTACGCGTTGCGATGCGGTGAACACCGCGGCCATGGACTCGACCGCGGACACGTCCCGGGTGAGCTGCTGCTGGATGGCCGAGGCTCGCTCGGACGCGTGGGACTCGAAGTGGGTTCGTGTGGACCCTGCCTCGTAGGCCAGCGCAAGACGCCATGCCGCAAAGCTCGTGGCGATCCCGAGGAAGGCGACGATCCACGGCAGCCAGAGGTGCCTGCGGGAGGCAGAGCCCGGCACGAGGTGACCCTTTTTGGGGGGGGTGGGTAGAGGGATAGGGTAACGTCCAAGGCCGAGCCATGCCCGACGAGGATGACGATCTACTTCCGGAGCTGGTGCACATCCCGGTGGAGGACGCCCTCGATTTGCACGGCTTCCGGCCCGATCAGGTCCTCGATGCCGTGGACGCCTACCTGGATGCTGCACGCGAGGCCGGGCTACACGAGGTGAGGCTGATTCACGGACGCGGGCGCGGCGTCCAGCGCGCCCGCGTGCGCGGATTCCTGGCGGGGGACCCGCGCGTGGAGCGGGCCGAGGAGGCGCCGCCCATGCGCGGGGGCTGGGGAGCGACCCTGGTCTGGCTGGCGCGGAACGGAACCTGAAACGGTCCCATTGAAAAGAAAAGGGACGGGAGGAGAACCTCCCGTCCCCGTGAGCCTCGAGGCCCGGATCGGGGCCTAGTAGCGCCCGCCGCCGCCTCCGCCGCGGCGGAACCCGCCGCCTCCGCCGCCACCCCGGCGATCCTGAGCCTCGTTCACGCGGAGGCTGCGACCGCCCATATCGCTCCCATCGAGGGCGCGCATCGCCGTCTCCGCGGCGCTCGCGTCCTCCATTTCGACG
>JBFGJV010000042.1:0-17908 GCA_041577015.1 Myxococcota bacterium | reverse complement strand
GTCGTCGCCGTCGCCCACGACGAGCGGCACCTCCTGGCCGAGCTCGCCGCGCAGCGCCTCGAGCTTGGCCTCGTTGCGCCCGCCCAGCGCCCAGCGGAGCTCGCCGCCCACGCCGTAGCGTTCGAGGAGGTACTCGGCCACGAGCCGTCCGGTGAAGCCGGTGGCGCCCCAGACGACGACGTCGAACTCCTGCATGCCGGGAGTGTACCCCAGCCCAGCTTCCGCGCCCGAACCCCATGCGCACTATTTCCACAGGTGGATGCGCGTCATCTCCGGGCTGTGGGTGCTGCTTCTCCTGGCGATCCTGCCGGCATTTCCGTGAAGGCGGAGCCGTTGGATTTCCGTGGACTCGAGACGGCAACTGATGGTAGTGTGCCACCCATGGGAATCCGTCGTCTTCTTGGGATCTTCGCACTGTGCTGTGTGTTCGCCGGCCCCGCAGACGCCCTTACCCTCGTGCCGGACCCGCTCGTGACGAATACCGGCGTGGAGCTGACGCTCGTCGGCTCGACCGTGGGCGTTCCGACGGGCGGCGTCGTCCTCGACGGCGCCGTCGACCCGGGCGACTTCAGCCTGGTGTTCCAGGCGGAGATGCCGACCGGAACCTCCGCGTTCTTTCTGGGCATCCTGATCCAGGATGCGGGGGCTGGGGTTCCCGTCGCGGGAGCGGGCTGGGTCCCTGGAGCCGAGGAGGACATCGTCGGAGCCGGCCCGGGCGCCTCGGTGGGCACCGAGGTCTTCTCGATCCCGTCTCCCGGTGTGCCCGTCGGGCAGGATACGCTCTTCGATCTCGTGTTCGTGTCCTACGACAGCGCGCTCCCGGGTGACGGCAGCCATACCGTCACCTTCGTGACCGAGCCCGCCGGCATGTCGCCGCCGGGCCAGCTCGTTCCCGAGCCGGGCACGGGCGAGCTGGCGCTGCTGGGGCTCGTTGCGCTGGGGGTCTTCACGAGGCGCTCGAGGCCCTGACTCCCGGCGCCGAAATCATCCGCGTCTCCAGGTGCGAGTTCACGGAAGCACGGGACCAGGGGGAGCGCGACGTTCCCCTCTTGGCTCGTCGCGTCGCCTCATCAGCTGCACGGCAGGGGCGGCGCGTTCGGGCAGCAGAAAGAAGAGATCCGGATCCGGTCGGTGCTCCCAGTTGCGATCGTTCACGGGCAGCCGGTAGGTTTCGTAGGCGTCGGGGTCGGCGTGCTCGAGGGTCCAGCGCAGAGCAGCGAGAGTGGGGTTCGCACCTTCCACGCCCTGCTTCCTGAGGATGGCGTGCAGCGCACGCGTTCGAGCGCGGATCCAGATCCAGTCCGGTCGCACGCCCGGCGGCGGAAGGACGCCGCTCCTTCCGCCGTAGACGATGAGATCGGTGTAGAAGCGCAGCGGGAGGTCGCCGTAGCTGGTGAGGATCGAATCGCCGGCCCCCGCGTGATCGTGGAGGTGCTCGATCACCGTCGCGACGGGGCCGGGGCGGTCCTCGTGGATGCGCGCGGCCAGGCTCGCCAGGGGGAAGGGCGGCATCCCCGAGGCGTGGCGGGCCGCCGGCAGCCAGCCCGCCGCTCGAAACGGCGCTTCGGCGACGAGACGCGGCAGGTCGGTGAGCAGGAGCAGCCCGGCGATCGCCGCGCACCCGAGCTTCGCTGCGCGCCGGCCTCCGCCGAGGAGCGGCTCGAGGCACAGGGCGGCCGCGACCGCCGCCGCAGGCGCCAGGGGGACGAGGAAGCGGAAGTGGGGATAGATGAGGGACGAGGAGAGAATCACCATCACCGCGGTCATGAACAGCAGCGCGGCCAGGGAACGACGGTCGCGCGCGGCCGCGTCCTCCCACGGGTTCCCTCGTCGGCCGCATAGCGCGAGAGCCAGCAGGGGGATGGCGAGGAGCGGCCAGGGAAGCAGATGGGCGTTCGTCTCGGCGAGGAAGTAGGAGAGGCTCGCTTCGAAGGAGGTCCGGCGAACCAAGAGGTATCGCCCCGACGTGGTCGTGAGCGCGAGCCACCCGCCGCATAGGATCACGGGCGCGACCAGGCTCGTGAGGAAGCGGGTCCAGAGACCGCGGTCGCCTCGCTCCCAGAGCAGCATGTGCGCGCCGAGGGCGGAAGAGGCGCTCAGGAACACGACGTCGTGGGTGAGGGCGAGGGCGCTGCCCGCGAGGGCGAGCTGCCAGCGCGCTCCGCGCTTCCGGCCGAGCAGCCGCCGATACGCCAGCAGCACCGCGGCCAGGCCGAGAGCGGTGATGGCGTAGTAGCGGCACTGGCGTGCGTGGAGGATGAAGGGAACCGAGAACGCCACCAGGGCTGCCGCGAGGCGCGCCGTCGCGAGTCGGTGGCGCGCCAGCGCGTAGGTGAGGACGACCACCAGCAGCCCGCACAGGGCGAAGGGGATCCGACCGGCCCAGGTGCTCTCCCCGAAGACCGCGAAGGACGCAGCCGTCACGTAGATGGGCAGGAAGCCGTGGTAGAGCTGGAGGCCGCGCCAGCCCGCCTCGATGCCCTCTTCCTGCGAGATGCGCTCGGCGCCTTCGCCCACGAGCGGCAAGCCCGTCTCCAGGATGCGCCGCGCGTGCAGGGCCTGCTCGGCTTCGTCCTGCCAGAAGATCGGTCGGTCGAGGGCGTAGAGGTAGAGGGGACTCGCGATCAGGAGGATCGCCAGCAGCCATGGATCGAGCCGTCGCGTAGCCATGCAGAGATTCTCGCCCAGTCCGCCCTTGGCTCGCCAAGGCCGGCAGGGCCGCCTAGACTCGCCCGCCCGCGAGCGGGATCGCGTCCTCATGAAGCAGGCGTCGAATGGAGCCCTCGTACCCGTGCCGTTCGGCCGTCGGGATGCGCTCGCTGCGCTCTTCCTGCTGTGCGTCTCGATCGGATTCGCGGCACCCGTCCTGAAGAACCTCCACAACTGGGGAATCAAGGACTGGGACCAGCACATCTTCCATCACGCCGTCCCGCGGCAGACCATCTTCGAGCACCACCAGCTGCCGCTCTGGAATCCCTACTACCAGTCCGGCGCGCCCCTGCTGGCCAACCCCGAGTCGCGGGTTCTCTCGCCGACTTTCGCCCTGACCCTGCTCTTCGGCGCGGTGATCGCCCTCAAGCTCGAAAGCGTTGCATTCCTGTGGCTGGGGCTCCTGGGCACGTACGTCCTGCTCCGCCACTACGGCATTGGTCGCATCGGCTCCATCGGTGCGGCTCTCGTCTCGATGCTCAACAGCTGGTACGCCCTGCACGTCACCGTGGGGCACGTCTGGGCCTTCAATCTGGGCTACCTGCCCTGGGCCTTCCTCTTCCACCTTTGGGCGCTCGAGAACCCGCGGCATGCGATCACCACGGGCCTGGTGCTGGCGCTGATGCTGCTGGGTGGCGGCCCGTATCCGATGCTGATGACGCTCCTCCTGCTCGCGGTGCACGCCGGCGCCGTGATCGCGCTGGGGCACCAGCCCTGGATGAAGACGACGCGCGTGCTGGGCGCGATCGTCCTGCTCACCGTGTTCTTCTCCGCGATCAAGCTGCTGCCCGCGCTGGAGAACCTTCAGACCTACCCGCGAACCACGGAGATCGCCTCGGGCTACACGGGCCCGGCGCTCGCGAACGCGCTCTTCAACCGCACCCAGGATCTCCTGAGCGTGAAGGCCGAGCGGGTCGAGGAGTTCAACGACACGCGCATGCACGAGGGGATGTACGTGGGACTCGTCACGGTGGCGCTGGCGCTGCTGGGCGTCTGGCGCAGCCCGCGCCGGCTCCTCGAGCTGCTGCTGGTCCTCGGCTTCTTCACGTGGCTCACCCTGGGAGACAAGGTCCCCTTCGGCCCGTGGAACCTGGTCCACCTGCTGCCCGGCTACGACAGCATGAGGATGGTCCAGCGCTTCGGGATCGTCTCCGTCTTCGCGCTGTCGATCCTGGCGGGCTTCGGCATCCAGGCCCTGGGCGAGCTCGCCCGGCGGGCCACGGATCGCGCGACGGTCGGCAGCGCCGCCTCGGTCCTCGCCGTGCTACTGCTGCTGACCGATCTCACCGCGGTGAACTCCCCCATCCTCCGCCACGCCTTCGTCATTCCGCCCTTCGAGGTGGACAGGAGCCCGCGATTCCAGCAGATCCTGAGCCGGAAGCCCTACGACCGGGAAGGCTGGAATCGCGACCCACGCATCTACCTGAAGTCGAACAGCAGCCTCTACCCGGCCTTCCTTGCCAACCTGGGTGCCACCAGCGGCTACATCATCGTTCCGATCCCGTCCCGCGCGGTGCCGAGGACCTCGCCCCGCTATCGCGGTGAGGTGTTCCTCACCGGCACCGCCGGGAACGTGGACTACCGGCAGTGGTCGCCGAACCGCCTGCGCCTGTGGGTCGAAGCCGAGTCCGAGGGATACGCGGTGGTGAACCAGAACCATGCCGCGGGCTGGCGCGCACGGGCCATCTCGGCGGAAGGCGTCGAGGCGCGCCGTGTCGAGCCACGCGGCGGACTGCTGGCGGTCCGGGTCACGCCGTCCGATCGTGAGCTGGAGCTCACCTATCGACCCGCGAGCTTCGTGGTCGGCGCGATCGTGAGCACCGTCTCGCTGCTTCTGGTGCTGGCCTTCTGGTTCAGGCGCCCCGCATGACCACCGAGCGTGGCGCCCGCTGGCGGAAGCGTGAGAGCTGGCCGGCCAGTCATGTGCTCATCGTCTGCGTGCCGTTCTTGATGCTCCTCGTGTTGACCTGGCGGCGCTGGGCGGACCCGTTCGTCGACTTCCCCGAGGAGCTGTACGTGCCCTGGCAACTCTCCGAGGGGAAGGTCCTCTACCGCGACATCCATCACTACTACGGGCCCCTATCCCAGTACTATCACGCGCTGTTGTTCTGGGTCTTCGGCCCGAGCTTCACCGTGATCTTCCTGTCGAACGCGCTCCTGGTCCTGCTCCTGCTGCTCGTGTTGTACCGGGCCATCTCGACGCTCGCGTCGCCCGGCGTTGGCGTCGGCCTGGTGGCTGCCATCGGTGTCCTCGTGCCCGTCCAGCAGATCGGTCGCCCGGGGGGCTACAACTTCCTGGCTCCCTACTCCCACGAGGCAACGCACGGCGCGATGCTTGCCTTCGCGATGTGGTCTCTGTCCGTGGTGGACATGCGTGGGCGAGGTGAGTCCGACCGGCAGTGGCTGATCTGGCTGCTGTTCGGACTGGCCTGCCTCTGCAAGCCGGAGCCGCTCCTGGCAGGCTTGGGCATCCTGCTGGTGGACACGGGCTTCCGGATTCGACGGCTCGGCCTCGGGCATCTATGGGAAGGCAGACGCATCCTTGCCCTGTGCGCCTGGGCGGCGCTGCCGGGCTTCGTCGCGTTCCTTTCCTTCCTGCTGGCGATGGACCCGGGCATGGCGTTGCAGTCCACCCTGGGTGCGATTGCGCCGTTCTGGGCCAGCGATCTGGCGGCGTATCCGCTGTTCGAGCGGATGTCTGGCGCGACGGCGCTCCGAGCCAACCTGCACGTCATCGTGATCGCGACGTTGGGCACGGCGGGCCTCGTCGTGAGCATGGCTCTTCTCGACCGCTGGGTCTCCCGGTGGTGGCGCCCTCTGAACGGACGCCTGGCGGCATGGATGCTGGGGGCGGTCGTGTTCGCAGCCACGCTGCGGTTCCCGTTCTTCCACGCCACGTTCGCGTTTCCGGTCATCGCCGCCTGCACCGCTGCGTATCTCGGAGTTGTGCTCGTACTTCGCGGACGCATGCAGAGCGCCTGGTGGGCACTACTCGGTCTCAGCATCTTTGCGGTGGTCTATTCGCTCAGGATCTTCTTCCTGGGGAGTTTCAAGTGGCTCGGATTCGTCCTGCTGTTTCCCAGTGCAGTCCTGATGTTCCTGCTCCATCTGTGGCTGATGCCCGACATCCTGAGAAGGAGGTACGCGACCGGGAGCTGGTACCGAGTCATCCTGGCCGGTCTCGTCGCCACCTTCGTCTGGCAGCACGCCAATCTGTCTCTGGGCAACCTGGCCCAGAAGAACGTGACGATCGGGCGGGGTGGCGACCGCATGTACGCCTTTCCGACCACGCGGGTCTCCGTTTCGGCGGAAGTGCTGTCGCACGCCGTCCGGCAGGTGGAGCGCCGGGTTCCACCGGACGCGACGCTCCTGGCCGTGCCGGAAGGTGTACTGGTCAACTACTTGACCCGCAGGGAGAACCCGACTCCCTACATGCAGACCTTCCTGCTGAAGCCCCACTTCGACGCTGCCGGGGGCACCCGGCAGATCATCGCCGTGCTCGATTCCACACCGCCGGACTACATCCTCTACCTGGGACGACGCGTCGAGGTGCCCGGCGCCGAGTACCAGATCCGGGGACCCGGCGGGTTTGCCAACGACGTCTTCGAGTGGATCGAATCGCACTACGAGGTCGTCGACCGCCTGGGTCCGCTCTCGAAGGACTTCGGCCAGGTCCAGTACGTTCTACTGAAGAGGAGGGCCTGAGCTCGGCTCCTCCCCGCTCGCGAAGGTGAGGCCGGCCCAGCATCTTCGCGGTGGAAGATCCACGCCTCGAAGTCCGGGTCCCGTGCCGGCCTGGCCGGCGTACCCCAGCGCTTGGAGTACCGTTCCGAGGATGCGCGCCACCATTCCCATCGTCTTGCTTGCGACCCTGCTCGTGAGCAGCGGGGTCCACGCCCAGGACGAGGTGGAGGTCGTGATCTGCGGCCCGCACCACGCCGTGCTGGCGCACTGGCTGCGCGCGGCACAGGAGGGACGGGTGCCGGCGCGCGGCCTGACGGTCGTGCACTTCGACGCCCATCCCGACCTCGGTGTCCCGGAGCTTCCGCTGGCCGCGGCGCTGCGCTCCGATCCCCAGGCACTGGTCCGCAGGCTCGACATCTCGAGCTTCCAGCTCGCTGCGGTCTGGGTGGGGCTGGTGGGGCGCGTCGTCTGGCTGAGGCCCGCGTGGGCCGATCAGCTCCCGGACGGGACGCGCCGCTTCGCAATGGGCGTCGCGGCCGACGGTCGCCTGCGCGTGGACGACGAGAGCGACTACTACGTGCTCGACGGCGCCTGGGCCGCGCGCGACGCCTTGCGCGACGCCGTCGAGGTGGAGATCGAGGTGCTGCCCCTGGCGGACGCGGCCCCGCGGCTCGCGACCCTCGAGGGCCCCTTCGTGCTCGACATCGACCTCGACGGCTTCGCCACCCACAGCCCCGCCGCCGAGACGCTGCGCCGCGCCGGCTTCTCGGACGCAGCGCTGACGACCGTGCGCCGCGCCTTCGCGCGCGAGAAGCTGCGGCTGGCGGCAGAGCCGGGGGAGCGCATCGCGGATCTCGAGGCGATCCGTACCGCCACCGAGGATGCCGCGGGAGGCGGCATCGCCGCCCAGCTCGGATCGGCCTGGCGGCTGTGGCGCTTCGGCGTGGAGGCACGCGACCTGCTGGCGCTCCGGCGGGTCCTTCGCGAGGCCCCCGCACCCGGCCTGCTCGTGGAGCACGGCCGCGACCTGGTCGGGCTCCCGGAGCACGCCGCGGATCCCGAGGAGATCGAGCGGACCGCGGACCTCCTGGCGGCGCTGCTGCGCGACCGGCGGCCACCTCTCGTCACCATCGCGCGCTCGGTGGACGACGGCTACACGCCGCGGGCAGCCTGGCCCCGCATCGAGTGGACGTTGCTGCGCGAGCTGGGCGAGAGCCTCGGCAACGTGCCGGTGCGATTGGACGCGGGCCTGCGTCCCGCGCCGGCGTTCCGCGAGTAGCGTACCTTCTGCGCGTGACGCACGCGCTCCTGGTGGCGGCGGCCATCGCCCTGACGATCCTCGCTCACCCGCCCCTGGGCCTGTGGCCCCTCGCCTTCGGGATGCTCGCTCCGCTCGTCGTGGCGCTCGAGGGGGCTTCGCCGCGGCGGGGCTTCGCCCTCGGCTGGCTCTACGCGGTGACGATGGGCACGGTGCTCGTGCGCTGGCTCGTCATCGCCCTCGCCGACCACTACGGCGTCGCGCGCCCGGCCGCCTGGGCCTTCACGCTCGGCGCCGTAGGGGCGCTGGCCACGCTCCCGGGAGCCGCGACCGCACTGTACTGCGCGCTCCGCCCGCGCGTCGGTGCCACGGCGGCTCCGATCCTCTTCGCCGCGGCGTGGACGCTGGGCGAGTGGGTGCGCGGTGGCCTGCTCGGGTTTCCCTGGCTGCTCTTCGGGCTCTCGCTGCACCGCGTTCCCCTCGCCATCCAGGTGGCGGACCTGGGAGGCGTCTGGGCAGTGACGTTCCTGGTGGCGGCGGTGAACGCCGGCTTGAGCCTGGCCGTGCGGGCGCGGCGTCCCTCGCCGCTGCTCCCCGCCCTGGTGGTGGCGGGGCTCGCCGCCCTCTACGGGGCGTGGCGGCTCCAGGCCTTCCCCGTCGAGGCGGACGAGGTCGGCCTGCGGGTCGGAGTCGTACAGGCGGCGCTCGGGCCGGAGGAGCGCTTCAAGCCGGGCTCGGCCGCGCGCAACACCGCCCACCACGCGGCGCTGACGCGGCGGCTCGCCGCGAGCGAGGGTCGGCTCGACCTCGTCGTCTGGGCCGAGACAGCGGTGGACGGCGATCTCGACCGCGAGGTGGGCCTGCGCGCGGGGCTGCGCGCCCTCGCCACCGACCTGGACACCCCGCTCGTGACCGGCGCCCCGCGCTCGGCGGGAGGGCTCACCAACTCGGTGGTGCTCTTCGCGCCGCAGGTGGGACTGGTGGAGTCCTACGCCAAGCAGCGGCTGCTCCCCTTCTCGGAGTACGACCCTCCGGGCGCGCGGCTGTTCGAGCCGCTGGTGGGCCCGCTCATGGTGGGCTCGCCCTACCAGCCGGGCCGCGAGGCGACCATCTTCCGGCGCGGGCCCCTCCCCCTCGCGGCGCCGATCTGCTTCGAGATCACCTACCCCGGGCTGGTGCGGACGTTCCGGCGCGAGGGAGCGCGTCTGCTCCTGAATCTCTCCAACGACGCCTGGTTCGGGCGCACCGGATACCCGGAGATCCACTTTGCCCATGCGGTGTTCCGCGCCGTGGAGCTGCGCACCTGGCTGGTGCGCGCGGCCAACACGGGCATCTCCGCGGTGGTGGACCCGGCCGGGCGGGTGCGGGCGGAGCTTCCGACCTTCGAGAACGGGACGCTGGCCACGCGGGTGCATCCGGCCGGTCCGCCGCCCCTCTACGCCCGCTTCGGGGATCCCCCGGTGCTCGGCATCCTGGCCGGAATGCTGGCCGCGACCGTCTTGCGAAGGGCCCCTTCTTGACGGGGCCATTTGGTGCCAACATTGCCTGGGCCGGGGGGGAGGCACAGGAGGAGGCATGGCGGCAAGGAAGAGGGCCTCGAAGCGTGGCAGCATCCGTCGCACCCGCAAGGTGGCGCTCGATCGCATCGAGCGCGAGCTCCCGGCCACGCTGCGCGACTTCTCGAGACAGGCTCGGGCGCGCCTCGGCGAGCTCGAGAGGCAGGTGGAGCGCGCCAGTCTCGACGCACGACGCAGGGCCGCACGGCTGCTGCGCCAGGGAAGCCATCAGCTCGGGCGGCTCGAGGCGCGCGGCGAGAGCGGATGGAGGAAGCTCGCCGAGCCCGGGCGAAGGCAGCTGGTGCGCCTGATGCGCAACATGGAGAAGGCCGTGAAGCCGCCGCGTGCACCGCGGCGCAAGGCGACGCGGGCCACCTCTCCGTCGCGCTAGCGGCCGGGGACCTACGGCAGCGGCATCTCGTTGCTGAGCAGCCCGTTGGCGCTGCGGATCTGGAGCAGGTCCGTCCCCAGCGCGGTCTGGGTCGCCGTTCCCGGCAGGCCGCTCACCGAGAGGGCCTGGGTCGTGATGTGACCGTCCGTGCTGCCGCACGCCGTGGACGTGCCCGTCACGGTGACGGTGAGACCCGTGTCCTGGCCGTTCAGGAAGACCGCGTCCCCGGTCACGACGTGCGCCCCCTCGAAGCTGAACGAGGACCCGGACGGCAGGTTGGGATCGTTCGGTCCGCCGGGCGTGTCGCACTGGGCGCCGGTGGGCGCGATCAGGGGCTGCGGCGTGTCCTCGGAGACGCCGCTCCGCAGGTTGGCGGTCAGCGTGGCGATCAGAGTCCCGGTCTGGGCCTCGGCGATCATCTGCGCGCGGGAGAGCTTTGCCTCGCCGACCTGGTACTGGCTGGTGGCCTGGAGGTAGGAGATCTGCCTCCCACCTCCGAAGCGCATGCCCACGCCGCCCAGGTTCACCAGACCGCGCTCGTCGGCCAGCTCGAGGTCGGCGAGCAGGTCGTCCACGTCGCAGGGCAGCGGCGTGCACGACGCCGTGGTCGTGGTGTTGAGCGACACCTGCCGCCCGAGCGCCCCGGAGTGGCCGGTGCTGGCCTCCTCGAACATCTCGAAGATGTTGAGCGGCCGCACGTTGTAGGTGGGATCGAAGACCGCGAAGGCGGCCCCGAAGGTGGTGATCTCGCGCATCCCGACGTCCGGGTCCCACTGGATCGAGGGCTCGAGCGGCGGGATGTCGTTGGGCGGGAAGAGCAGTGGCGGTCCCACGCCGATGTTCGCGAGGAAGAGAAACTCCACGCTGCCCGTCGGGGCGAGGGAGAACTGCACGAAGCGGTCGGTCATGCCGCGCATGGTGGGGGCGTCGAAGGCCTGCAGGACCTCGGAGTTGGTGGCGGTCCCGAGCGGCAGCTCGTGGCAGCCGGCGTTGGAGTCGGCGCAGGTCTGCGGGTCGTTCGCGACGCCGCCCTGGTCCAGGAAGAAGTCCTCGAAGCCGCAGAGCGCGTTGGGCGCCGCCGGCGTGCCGGTGTCGGGGTCGGGCCGGTCGCACACCTCGCTCGGTCCGGGAGCGCTCACCAGGTCGGTCGTGGAGCGCGAGCGGGCCGGCGGATACGAGACACGCTCCAGGAAAGTGGCCATGTCGTCGCGCTCGGCCACGCTCAGCAGGCCGGGCAGGCCCGAGGGCCCGTTCACGCACTCGCGGAAGTGGCCGTCGACCGGGTTGGTGTCCACCTGCGCGCACATCACGCCCGAGAGGCTCGCGTCCACGAGCTGGCGGAAGCAGGGCTGCTGGTCGCCGCCGGCGCCGAGCGTGCAGTTGCTGCCGCCGCCGCCGCCCGTGCCATTGGCGCCGTTGTCGCCGCCGAAGGGGTCGCCGAGCGTCCCGTCCCAGTGCAGCGGAAGCGAGTCGCGCAGGCCGCGGACGGGCATGGTGGTGCGGGGCTCGTCCTCGAAGGGTATGCACTCCTGTCCGGGACCCTGGTCCAGGAAGCACTCGCCGCCGATCCGCCACAGCAGCTGGTCGGTGTTGCCGTCGGGGTGGCAGCTCGCGCAGGAGAAGCTTCCCGTGCTGGCGGCGAAGGCGTTGTTGAAGGCGATGCGGCCGCGCCGCACGGCGGCGGGCGTCTTGTCGCTGCCCACCGCGATGCGGGCCCCCAGCGTGAGCGCTCCACCGCTGCCCACGGTCACGACGCTCACCGTGTTCTCGAGCGTGTTCAGCACGTAGGCGGTGCCGGTGGCGCCCGTCGAGTCGAAGGCGATGCCGCGCGGAATCTGCTGGCCCTCGTCGCCCGAGACGCCCGTGTCCTCGAGGTCGAGGAGTTGGAGGTTCCCCCCCCCGGAGCCCATGCTGAACACGCGGCTCGTGCCGGCCGCGGTGCCGACGATCGTCGAGCCGTCGGCGCTCAGCGCGATGCCATAGGGTGTGGCCAGCGCGGTGCTCGGGGTGGGAACGCCGCCGTCCAGGTCGAAGACGTCCGTGCCCGGGTTGAAGGAGCAGGTCTGGCCAGCGCCGCTGCAGTCCACCACGGCGATCTCGTTCAGGAACATGCGGTTCTCGAGGTCGGCCAGGTTCACGTCGCCGTCGCCAGAGGGAGACGGGAAGGGATCGGTGCGGAATCCTGCGCTCGTGATGCCGTTGATGTCGTTGAGAGCGTCGGTCTGGGTGATGTAAACGTTGTCGGCCGCGTCCACGACAATCCCGTAGAGGAGCGTACCGATCCCCGAGACCGGGTCCTTCGCCTCGGTGTCGTTGGTGGTCTCGAAGACGAAGAGGTCGCGATCCGGCACCTGCGAGTCGATCACGATGTTCTTGTCGAGGCCGGGCACGTTCGGGTTGGTGGCGAAGTTGAACAGGTCCGGCAGAAGGAGCGTGCAATCGGGCGCGGCGCCCGTCAGGCCGCAGGAGGACAGCTCGGTCTTGTTGCCCGACTCGAAGGCGGTCACGTAGAGCCGTCCGTTCGCGACCGCGATGGCGCGCGGGTCCTGGGCAGTGATGGCGAGGTGACCCGTCACCGAGTAGGTGGTCGCGTCCACGATGGCGATGCGGTTGGTCGAGGAGAGCGCCACGTAGGCCTTGCTGCTGCTGGCGAAGGCGACGCCCACCGGCTCGTCGAAGTCGGTGACGCCACTGGCGACGTCGAGATCCTGGATCGTCTCGACGACGCGGCGGTAGCTCGCGCTGGCGGGGTCGGTGTCGATCACGCTCACGCTGTCGGAGACGTGGTTCGCCACCCAGACCTCGTTCCCGTCCGGACGCACCGCCACGCTCACCGGCTCGAGGCCGACCCCGATGTTGCGCACGACCGACTGGGTGGCGGTCGAGATCACGCTCACGGTGTTGCTGGTGGTGTTCGCGACGTACACGAAGGCACCGTCCGGCGAGAGCGCGATCGGATTCGCCTGGGGACTCGCCCAGGTGAGATGTCCCGCAGCTTCGTGCTGCGCGCGAGGCCTCCCGGCCTGCGCCGGCGCGGCGACGAGCGTGAAGGCCGAGGCGAGGAGGGCGAAACCGGAGACGAGACGAAGCACGGACATGGGCGCTCCTGACCCCCGGACGGGGGCAACGGACGGGTGCGGCCAGGATTGAAAACGGCGCTCCCCTTCATGGGAAGAGTGCCTAACCTGCAGCCGGCGTGCCAGGAAGAACCGGACATGGGCCCGCGAGGCCGCTCTTTTGTGCCGGGATGGGAAAACATTTTCCTCGTAGGAGAAACGATTTTCCTCGCGGGTCGTGATACCTCCTCTCCCATGCTCGGCCGCCGTCCCGACGCCCGGCTGGTCCCGGACCTCCCCGCCGTGCGGCGCTTCATGCCCTTCGTCTCGCCGCGCCGCAACGATTCGCTGGTCTACTTCGCGCAGGACGTGGACGTGGAGCCGGCGCTCGCGTTCCTGGAGGCGGCCTCCGCGCCTCCCTCCACCACGCTCTTCCACCTGGTACTGCGTGTCATCGCGCGCGCGCTGCACGAGCGGCCGCGGCTCAACCGCTTCACGGCAGGGGGCCGCATCTGGCAGCGCGACGGGGTGTGGATCACGTTCAGCGCCAAGCAGCGCTTCGACGACGACGCGCCGATCCTCACCGTGAAGCGGCGCTTCGAGGCGGACGAGTCGCTCTCCGAGATGGTGGCGGGCATCCAGGAGCGCCTGGCGGGCGGACGCTCGGGGCGCAAGAGCGCCTCGGACCGGGAGATGGAGTGGCTGCTGCGGCTCCCGGCCCCGCTGGTGCGCTCGGCGCTCGCGGGCGTGCGCGGGCTCGACGGCCTGGGGCTCCTCCCGGGCGGGATGATCGCGGCGGATCCACTCTACGCCTCGGTCTTCGTGGCGAACCTGGGCTCCGTGGGCCTCGAGGCCGGCTACCATCACCTCTGGGAGTGGGGCAACTGCCCGCTCTTCTGCGTGATGGGGCGCGTGCGCGAGGGCGACGACGGCCACCGCCGCGTCACGCTCAAGTGGAGCTTCGACGAGCGGGTGGAGGACGGCCTCTACTGCGCCCGGAGCCTCGAGCTGCTGCGCCGGGGCCTCGCGCACCCCGAGAAGCTCTAGATGGCGGACGAGAGGCGCGATCTCTACCAGATGCTGGGCGTCGCCCGGGGCGCCAGCGAGGACGAGATCCGCAAGGCCTACCGCAAGCTCGCCCGCAAGTATCACCCGGACGTGAACCCCGGCGACGAGCAGGCCGAGGAGCGCTTCAAGCAGATCTCCGAGGCGTACGCGGTGCTCTCCGACGACGAGAAGCGCAAGCTCTACGACGAGTTCGGCGAGATCTCGCTGGAGGGGGGCTTCGACCCCGAGGCGGCACGTCGAGCGCGCGAGGCCTTCGGCGCGCGCTTCGGGCGCGGGCGGCCCCAGGCCGAGGCGTTCGAGTTCGGCGACCTGGACGACCTGCTGGGAAGCGTGTTCGGCCGGGCCCGCGCGCGGCGGGGCTTTGCCATGCGCGGGCCCGACCTGGAGGCGGAGCTCGAGCTGGACTTCCTGGAGGCGGCGAGCGGCGGCGAGAAGCGGCTCGTGGTGCAGCGCCCCACCGCCGACGGGAGCGTGCGCAGCGAGGCGGTGACGGTGCGCATCCCTCCCGGCGTCGCCGAGGGCGGTCGCATCCGCATCCCGGGCAAGGGAGGCGAGGGCGTCGGCGACGGCCCGCCCGGCGACCTGCACGCGCGCATCCGGGTGCGCCCGCATGCAACCTTCCGTCGCGAGGGTCGCGACCTCCTGCTGGACCTCCCCATCACGGTGCGCGAGGCCGTGGTCGGCACCAAGAAGGAGATCCCGACCCTGGAGGGCAACGTCACGGTGACGGTCCCGCCCGCGACGGACAGCGGCAAGCGCCTGCGCCTGCGCGGCAAGGGGATCCGCGATCCCGGGGGCGGCCCGCCCGGCGACCTCTACGCGGTGGTGCAGATCCGCGTGCCGCGCAGCCTCGAGGAGCTACGCGAGGAGCTGGAGTCGTGAACGCTCGCATCCGGATCGAGGAGGTGGTGCGCCTGCTGGGCCGCGACGTGGAGGGCCTGGTGCGCGAGCTCCGGGCCGAGGGCCTGTTCGAGACCGACGAGCTCGAGCCCCCCGAAGCGGAGGAGCTGCGCGTGGCGGTGATGCTGATGCGCGACCTGGGCGTGAACCCCGCGGGCGTGGACGTGGCGCTCCAGCTCCGGCGCCGGCTGCTCGCCCTGGAGTCGCACATGCACGACGCGCTGGAGGAGCTCCTGCACGAGCTCGAGCGGCGCTGAGGTGACGACGCGCGGACGCCAGAGCCGCGCTCGCATCCTCGCCGCGGCGAACGCGCTGTTCCGGGAGCGTGGCTTCGACGGCGCCACGCTGCGCGCCATCGCCGCCCGCGCGGGCATGGGGGCCAGCTCGATCTACCGGCACGTGCGCTCCAAGGAGGAGCTGCTGGTGGAAGAGCTGGCCGCTCGCCAGGACGAGGCGTGGGCGCACTTTCGGAGCGGGGACGACCGCTCGCGCCCCACCCGGGACCGCGTTCACGACTTCTTCGCGCTCGAGCAGCGTCTCCTCGCGCAGGATCCCGATCTCACCACCATCGCGCTGCGGGCGCTCACACACCCCGAGGCGCGCGTGGCGCGCCGCGTGCTCGCCCTCCACGATCGCGCCATCGGGCTGCTGGCCGAGATCCTCCAGGGCGGCCGCACGCGCGGCGACCTGGCCCGGGACCTGGACGTGCTCTCCGCCGGGCGGGCGCTCTTCCACGCCGCCCTCGGCGCGCGCATCGCGTGGGCGAACGGCGTGCTCTCGGCGCAGGGCTGCCGGGACGCCGTGTCTCAGGCGGTGGATCTGCTCTTCGACGGGTTCGGCGCGTAGCGCTCGAAGAAGAGCACCTCGTCCACCGGCCGGCGGGGCGGACGCCCGTGCTTCCCGCGCGGCCAGCCGATGGGCAGGAGCGCCACCGAGGGTACGTCCTCGGGCAGGCCCAACCGCTCGTCGATCTCGCGCCCGAAGTCCAGGTGGAGCATGGTGAGCGTCGCGCCGAGGCCCACGGCCCGGCACGCCAGCAGCACGTTCTGGATCGCCGGGAAGATCGCCTGGGGCTGGGGCCGGCCGCGCCGGAGCCTGCCGGCCACGAAGAGATGCACGGGCGCCTCGTGCAGGTGCTCGGCCAGGTGAATGGCGGAGCGCACGTTGCGGCGCCTCGTCTCCGAGAATCCCGGCTGCTTCATGGCCTCGAGCGCCGGCGCGATGTAGGGGCCGAAGGCCTTGCGGTAGCGCTCCGCCACGAAGGCGCGCGTCTCCGCGTCGGTCACGGCCACGAAGACCCACGGCTGGCGATTGCCGCCGCTCGGCGCGAAGGTGCCGGCCTCGCAGACCTTGCGGATCAGCTCCCGGGGCACCGGATCGGGCCGCAGCCGCCGGATGGCGCGCGCGGTGCGGATCCCCTCCAGGAGGGGGACGTCTTCACCCAGCGCGTCGATGTTCATGCCACAGGGCGTCGATGCCCCGGAACAGGGCGACCGGGTCGATGGGGGCGTCCCAGGGCTCGCCGCGCAGCTCGCGGTAGGCCCGGTCCACGATGGCGAAGAGGCGCTCGGGCTCGGTCCAGTCCGCGTAGGGCCCGAGGTCGATGCGCCTGGCGGCCTCCAGGGGCTCGAGCCCGCGCTCGAAGAAGCGGCCGGCCTCACCCTGCACGTACTGGAGGTAGGCCTTCATCTCGCGTGGCCCCTCGACCCCGCAGAGCGGGCCGTGGCCCGGAACCACGACGGCAGGCCCGAGCGCCACGATCCCGTCCAGCGCCGCCATCCAGTTGGCGAGCGTCCCCTCCCAGCCGAGGGGCGTGCAGAGCCGGAACAGGATGTCGCCGGTGAAGACCACGCGCCGCTCCGGGACGTGCACGATCACGTCGCCGGCGGTGTGCGCGGGTCCCACGTAGCGGAGCTCCACGCGCACCCCATCCAGCTCCAGGTCCATGCGATCTTCCATCTTGACGGTGGGCGGGCGCAGCTCGATGCCGCTGAAGTCCCAGTCCGAGAGCCGCGCGGCGAGGCGCGCGATGGCGGGGTCCTCGGCGTCCGTGGCGTCGCGGATGGCCTGCATCAGCTCTGGACGCTCCTTGCCGAACCCCTCGGCGCAGAGCCGATGCCCGATGATCTCGGCCTCGGGCAGCAGCTGGTTGCCCCAGCAGTGGTCGCCGTTGTGGTGCGTGTTCACCACGCGGCCGGCCGGCCGCTCCCAGACCCGGCCGTAGTTCGCCAAGAGCTCGCGGGTGTGGGGCAGGTCCCAGAAGGTGTCGATCACGAGCCCGCCGCCGCGGTTCACCAGGCCCGAGTTGCTGCACCCGAGGCCGCGGTCCTCCTGGAGGCAGGCCCAGAGGTCCGGTGCGATCTGGTGGAGGTCCATGGCGGCAGTCTACTCTCCCGGCGATGGACCGCCCGCTCTGGGAGCCCGCGGCGGAGCGCGTCGAGCGGGCGCAGATCACCGCCTTCCGGCGGCGCGCCGGGCTCGCCGACTACGCGGCCCTGCACCGCTGGTCCGTGGAGCGGCGCGAGGCGTTCTGGCGCGCCCTCTGGGACTTCTGCGAGGTCGCGGGCGAGCCGGGCGAGACGGTCCTCGTGGACGGCGACCGCATGCCGGGCGCGCGCTGGTTCCCGGAAGCCCGTCTCTCCTTCGCGGAGAACCTGCTGGCGCACCCGGGCCACGGCGAGGCGATCGTGTTCCGCGACGAGCGCGGCGCGCGCCGCGCGATCTCCTGGGCCGAGCTTCCCTCGCTCGTGGCCCGCGCCGCCGCGGCGCTGCGCGCGCACGGGGTCGGGCCAGGCGACCGCGTCGCCGCCTTGCTTCCAAACGCCCCCGAGGCGGTGATCGGCATGCTCGCCACGGCGAGCCTCGGCGCCATCTGGTCGTCCTGCTCGCCGGACTTCGGCGTGCGGGGCGTGCTGGACCGCTTCGGCCAGATCGAGCCCAGGGTCCTGATCGCCGCGGAGCAGTACGCCTACGCGGGCAAGCGGCACGACGTGCGCCCACGCGCCGAGGAGATCGCGCGCGCCCTCTCGGTCCCGGTGCTCTACGACCTCGACGGTCCCCCCGAGCCGCTGCGCTTCGAGCGCTTCCCCTTCGACCAGCCCCTCTACGTGCTCTACTCCTCGGGCACTACGGGCCGGCCCAAGTGCATCGTGCACGGCGCGGGGGGGACGCTGCTCCAGCACGTCAAGGAGCACCGGCTGCACGCCGACCTGCGTCCCGGCGAGCGCTTCTTCTACTACACCACCACGGGCTGGATGATGTGGAACTGGCTGGCCTCCGGGCTCGC
>JBFGJV010000041.1:0-17959 GCA_041577015.1 Myxococcota bacterium | reverse complement strand
CTCGTGCGCGGCGAGAGCGGCACGGGCAAGGAGCTCGTGGCGCGGGCGCTGCACAAGCTCTCGGACCGCCGCGATCGGCCCTTCGTCAAGGTCAATTGCGCGGCGCTGCCGAGCGAGCTCCTGGAGAGCGAGCTTTTCGGCTTCGAGCGGGGGGCCTTCACCGGCGCCCAGCGCCGCAAGCTCGGCAAGTTCGAGTACGCCAACAAGGGCACCATCTTCCTGGACGAGATCAGCGAGATGCACCCGGGGCTGCAGGCGAAGCTGCTCCAGGTGCTCCAGGACGGGGAGTTCTCGCGTCTGGGTGGCGAGAGCGACGTGCGGGTGGACACGCGCATCATCGCGGCCACCAACCGCGACCTCGAGAAGGCGGTTGCGGACGGAAGCTTCCGGGAGGACCTCTTCTTCCGCCTGAACGTGGTGACGATCCACATCCCCCCGCTCCGCGAGCGGCGGGACGCCATTCCGCTCCTGGTGGAGCACTTCCTCGGCAAGTACAACGAGCAGTACGGCAAGAGCGTGGAGCACCTGGGCGGCGAGACGTTCGACCTCTTCATGCGGCACCGCTGGTCCGGGAACGTGCGGGAGCTGGAGAACCTGGTGAAGCGCGTGGTCGTGCTGGGCAACGAGCAGATCGTGGTGGACGAGCTCAACCAGCGCCTGGGCGAGGAGGCCTCCGAGCCGGAGGCCCCCTCCCTCGACATGGGCGCCCTCGGCCTGGACCTGGCCAACGGCAAGGCGGTGGACCTGAAGGCGATCGCCAAGCAGGCGGCACAGCTGGCGGAGAAGCGCGTGATCGAGCGGGTGCTCGACCAGACGCGCTGGAACCGCAAGGAAGCCGCCGAGCGGCTCCAGATCAGCTACAAGGCGCTGCTCTACAAGATGAAGGACAACGGGCTCAATGAGAGCCGCTGACTGCGGTTCGAGGGCATGAGCGTGGCCGGACGCGCATTCTCGACAATCGGCGCCGTCCTCGTCCTGGCGGGTTGCGCCTCGCGGGCGCTCCCGCCGCCGCCGGAGCCCGATCCGCTGGACCGGGAGGCCTATGTGATCGGGCCCTCCGACGTGCTCAGCATCCGGGTCTGGAAGAACCCGGAGCTCTCGATGGACGGCGTGCCAGTGAGGCCGGACGGTAAGATCTCCGTCCCGCTGGTGGACGACGTTCAGGCGGCCGGTCTCACCACGGCCGAGCTCAAGGAGATCCTGACTGCATCCCTGGCGGAGTACGTGACGGCGCCGGACGTCACCGTCGTGGTGCTGAGCATGGAGAGCAAGCGGGTCTTCGTGGTGGGCGAGGTGGCGCGGCCGACGAGCGTCCCCCTCACCCAGGACTTGCGCGTCCTCGACGCCATCGTCATCACGGGCGGCTTCAACGCCTTCGCGGATCGGGGCGACGTGCGGGTGTTGCGCCGCACCAAGGATGGCAGCGTGGTGGAGTATCGCTTCGACTACGACGCCTTCGTTCGGGGTGATGCACCGGGCTCGAACCTGATGCTGCAGCCCGGCGACACGATCGTGGTTCCGGACTGATGCGATGGGTCGCAACCCCATGGCTTTGGTGGTCCTCTTGCTTGCGTTGCTGCTGGCCAGACCCACGACCTCGGCCGCCGAGCAGCTGGTGCTGGGCTTCGACACCCAGACCGGGTGGAACGACAACTTGGGCTTCTCCGATACGGACCAGGAGGACGTGTTTCCATACCGCTTCTCGCCATGGCTCGAACTCCGCCGCCGTCGAGGCGATCTCAACTACGACCTGCGCTATCGCGTGACCTACGAAGACTACTTCGATCGCTCGGATGCGGATACGATCGATCAGCTGCTCCGTTTGCGTGGGACCTACCGGGTCAGCGAAACCACGGGCATCACGTTCAGTGAACAGTTCGCACGGGAGCAGAGCTTGACCCAACGGCTCGAGGAGGTGGAGCCGGAGGCGGGTGAGGTGCCGGATCTGGAGAACCGTCGCCGGCGCTTCGTCCGCAACGCCGCGAGTGTCGGTCTGACGCACATCCTGTCACGACGCTGGACGATGTCCGGAGAGGTGTCCAACACCCTCGTCGATTTCCGGGACGACGAGTTCGTGGACAGCAGCTCCTTGTCGGGAAACGGTAGCCTTAACCACGCACTCTCGGCGCGCGATCGCGTCGGCTTCGGCCTCAGTGCAACGCACCAGGACTTCGAGGAGACGGATCTGCGCCCCAGCAGCCAGGCTGACTACTTGAGCCTCTTCGGGTCCTGGATCCACGAGTTCAGCCCGAACCTCACCATGGCGGTCCAGGCCGGCCCGACCTGGATCCGCACGGATACGGACGGCCCGGGCGGCTCCCAGAGCCGCTTTACCTACTTCGGCAACGGATCCCTCAGCAAGCGCTGGGAGACCGTGAACGCCTCGCTCCGCTACAAGCGTACCGAGAGCACGAGCTCCGGGGTTTCCGGGGGCACGGTGGCGGACACGGTCGGTGGCCGCATCACGTGGAAGCCGTCTCTGCGTTGGAACTTCGAGCTCAACGCTTCTTGGACCCGGCGCGAGTCGGCCACCGAGCAAATCGCCGTGCAGAGGGTCGCGGCTCCTTCGCCGCCCTTCCCGCCCGGGTCCTTCTTCCTGATCCCCCGCCAGATCGACACGGACGACTCGGTCGACCAGTGGAACCTCAGGCTGCGCATCGACCGCCGCGTTACGCGGCATCTGAGCGTTTTCGGGCGCGTCTCCTGGACGACGCAGGAGAGCAGCGTGGAGGCCCTCGCCTCCAGCAGCCGGCAGGTCGACCGGTTCCAGGCCTTCCTGGGTCTGCGCTGGCAGACCACGCCCTTCCTGTTCTGAGCTTCCGAGAGGAAAGCCGAATGATGGACACGCAATCGGAGCTTCAGGTCAGCGACCTCGTGGGAATGGTGCGGCGCCGCCTCGGGTTGATACTGGCGACTGCGGGAGCCGTGTTCCTCGCCTCCGTCATCGTCGCGGCCGTGCTCCCGAACCAATACGAGTCGTACGCGACCCTGCTGGTGGAGCCCCAAACGATCTCCGAGCGACTCGTGGAGGCCGGCCTCGAGGGCAGCGATCTCAATAGCCGCCTGCACCTGATGACCATGGAGATCCTGAGCCGCGGACAGCTCTCGAGCGTGATCGACGATCTGAACCTTTACGCCGAGGAGTCCAGGGAGATGACCCGGGAGGAGGTCATCGCCCTGATGCGCAGCCGCATCCGAGTGGAGCCGATCATGCCGGAGCTGGCGAACAGGGCCAGTCATGCCCCGATTACGATCAACACCTTCCGGCTCTACTTCCGCGACGAGTCGGCGAAGATCGCCTCGGCGGTCGCCAACCGGCTGGCTGATGACTTCATCGTGCAGCACATCAAGGAGCGCGTCCAGGTCTCGGGCGATACCGCCGAGTTCATCGACGTGGAGCGCGAGCGGGTGGCCCAGCGCATCCGCGAGGTTGAGGCGCAGACCGCTCAGGTGAAGGCCGAGAACGCCGGACAGCTGCCTGAGGACATGACCGCGAATCAGCGCATGCTGGAGCACGCCATCGACAACCTTCGAGCGGCGGAGCGCTCGCTGGCCCAGGCCCAGAGCGACGAGGCCTTCTACCGCCAGCAGGCGCTCAACTCGGCGGGAGCGGGAGGCACAGAGGACGCGGCGAGTCCCAGTCACCGGCTGCAGCTCCTGCAGCTGGCGGTCGACGAGTATCGCTCGCGCGGCTTCACGGACAAGCATCCCGACGTGATCGTGGCTCAGCAGGAAATCGCCGCTCTCCGGGAGCGGATCGAGGAGGAGGGTGCGACGGAGGCACCGATCTCGGTGGTGCAGCAGAACGCCGAGGCGGAACGGCGAAGGGCGGCGTTGCGCGTCACGGCCACGGCTCGAGAAATCGAGCAGCTCCGCGGTCAGATCGACGCGCTCCAGACCAAGCTTGCCGCCACGCCGCGCGTCGCGGAGCAGCTGGACGGTCTGCGGCGCGAATACGAGCACCTCTTGGGAAGCTATCGGAAGTTCAGCAGCAAGCGTTTGGACGCCGCCGTGGCGGCCAACATGGAGCGACGCCAGAAGGGCGAGCAGTTTCGTGTGCTCGAGGCGGCCTTCCCGGCGCCGAAGCCCTATTCGCCGAACCGGCCGTTGATTCTCGTGCTGGGGTTCGTGGTGGGTCTCGCCCTTGGCGGCGGGCTCGGGCTCCTGCTCGAGGCCATGGACTCCTCGTTCCACGACGCGCGGGCGCTCCGGAAGGCACTGCGCGTCCCGGTTCTCGCGTCGATTCCTGGCATTCTGCTGGAGGCGGACCGGCGGGCGATCCGCCGCCGGCATATCCGCAACGGGGTCGCTGCGGCAGTGGTGGTGATGCTGGTGCTGGGAGTCGCCGCGGTGAGCTACCGCGTGGTAAACGGCGGCGCTGCTCCGGGCGGACAGGAGACGGAGCAGGCACCCGCCGAGGCGTCACTGGGGAGAACTGGAGTCGAGGGCTAGACGACGGTGCAGGCGATGTATCAGGAATATTACGGGCTGGTTCGTTCCCCATTCGAGATGACGCCGGACCCGGCCTTCCTCTACCTGGGCGAGACCCACAAGGAGGGTCTCGCCACCCTCGTCTACGGCGTGCGGGCCCGCAAGGGCTTCCTGCTGCTCACGGGCGAGGTGGGCACCGGCAAGACGACGCTGCTCCACGCGCTGCTCTCCCAGCTCGACAGCGAGACCGTCTCCGCCTTCGTCTTCAACCCTCGCGTGGACCCCCTGGACTTCTTCCGCCTGGTCTTCGAGGAGCTCGCCATCGAGGAGCCCTGCCGCACCAAGGCGGACTACCTGATCGCGCTCAACAAGTTCCTGATCCGGCGTCTGGAGCGGGACCTTCCCACGCTGCTCATCGTGGACGAGGCGCAGAACCTCTCCGCCGAGATGCTCGAGGAGATCCGTCTGCTCTCCAACCTGGAGACTCCGACCTCGAAGCTGATCCAGATCATGCTGGTGGGGCAGCCCGAGCTGGCCACCATGCTGGACCGTCCCGACCTTCGGCAGCTTCGCCAGCGGATCGGGCTGCGGCACCATCTGCGCGCATTGGACCGATCCGAGACGACCTCCTACGTGGAGGAGCGCCTGCGGCTCGCGGGCTACACGGGCAAGGCCATCTTCAAGAACGCCGCGCTGAAGGAAATCCATCGCCTGAGCGGCGGTGTCCCGCGCCTGGTCAACATCGTCTGCGACGGCTCGCTCCTGCTGGGATACTCCCGGGAGATGGATTCGATCGACGCCGGAGCGGTCCGCGAGGTGGCCCGGGACCTCGCGCTCCCCGGCTGTGACGAGGCCCGCCGTCCGTCGCGAGGGAACGGGCGCTTCCGGCTGTTTCGCCGCGCGGCGAGGAAGTAGTCGATGGGCAAGGTGTACGATGCGCTCCAGCGCGCGGAGTCCGAGCGCAAGCGACGCGCGAGCGGCGGCATGCCCGAGGGTCACGCGTCCGCGGAGCCGCGGGAGCCGGGCCTGGACTTCTCGCACGCCGAGGCCTCGCCGCGGCCTGCCCCGCAGCCGTCCCGCGGGCTGCTTCGCCGGCTGGGCCGGTGGCTGCCGCGAAGAAAGAAACGCCGCTCGGCCGAAGCCGGGGCAATCAACAAGCGGCGCATTTCGCTGCTGCATCCGGAGTCCTTCGCGACGGAGCAGTTTCGGAGCTTGCGGGCGCACATCGACTCTCTCGCCACGAAGCAGTCGATCCGCACGCTGGCCGTCACCAGCGCCGTGGCGGGAGAGGGCAAGACGCTCTCCTCGATCAACCTGGCGGTCGTGGTCGCCATGGGGGTGGGACGGCGCGTCCTGCTCGTGGACTGCGACCTTCGCACGCCGAAGATCGCCGAGGCTCTCGGCATCGTCCCCGTCGCGGGGCTGGGCGAGGTGCTGCTGGACGAGGTCGCCCTCGACCAGGCGATCCACAAGGTCGAGGGTGCGAACCTGGAGGTGCTTCCGGTGCGGAGCCAGCCCCGCAATCCCTCCGAGCTGCTGGCTTCGGAGCGGATGCGCAATCTGGTGAAGGAACTTGCGCAGGGCTACGACCGCGTCGTCCTCGACACGCCGGCGTGTCTGGCCGTGCCGGACGCCAGGACGGTGAGCGAGCTCGCGGATGGTGTGGTCCTCGTGGTGCGGGCGGACCAGACCCCTCAGGAAGACGTGACGGCTGCCCTCGACGTCCTCGACCGGCAGCGGGTGCTGGGCGTGGTGCTCAACGGAGCCAACATCCAGGCGGAGCGCTACGGCTACTGAGCCGCGGAGGGAACGGTTGACGGTCCTCGAGGCGCTGATTCCGCTCGGCACGGCCGGCGTCGTGGCGGCCCTGGCCACGCCCGTGGTGGCTCGGACGGCGCGCGGGCTGGGCGTCGTCGACCGCCCGGACGATCGCAAGGTGAACCAGCGCCTGGGCATCCCCCTGCTGGGCGGGCTGGCCGTGGCTCTTGGGCTCTTCGTCGGACTGGCCGCCGCCCTCCTGGTGGTGGACGACCCGATTCCCTTGCGAGGACACCTGGAGGGACTGCTGCTCGGCGCGGTGCTGCTGCTCGCCCTCGGAGCGATCGACGACCGCCATCCGCTCGGCGCGCGGCCAAAGCTCCTGATCCAGATCCTGGCCGCTGCCATTGCCATCTACTACGGCTTCCGCATCGACCACTTCACGGATCCCGTGACCCGCAGCGTCTTCTGGATGCCCGCCTGGCTGACATGGATCGTGACGACGCTCTGGATCGTGGCCATCACCAACGCGATGAACCTGCTGGACGGGCTGGACGGGCTCGCGGCGGGCGTGGGCGCCATCATCGCCGCCACGCTCACCTGGATCGCCTGGCAGGCGGGCTACCCGGTGGGGATCGTGGTGGGCTGCGCCTTCGTGGGTGCGCTGCTCGGCTTCCTGCCCTTCAACTTCTCGCCCGCACGCATCTTCCTGGGCGATACGGGCGCACTGCTGATCGGCTACGTGCTGGCGCTGCTCGCCCTCGAGGGGTACCGGAAGATCAGCGTATTGACCTTCCTCGTGCCCCTGCTGGCGCTGGCCGTGCCGCTGATGGACACGGCGCTCTCGATCCTGCGCCGCATCCGGCGCCGCTCTTCCATCCTCTCCGCGGACCGATTCCACATGCACCACCAGCTGCTCCAGTCCGAGGGCTCGCATCGCTCCGCGGTGCTCTCGCTCTACTTCCTGACCGCGTGCTTCTGCGTGATCGCCCTTTCTTTCACTGGCCTGTCCGGGACGGCGGCCCTGATCTTCCTGGGGCTCGTCGTGATCCTGACGGTGCGTCTGCTGCGCAATCTCGGCCTCTTCGACGCCGAGGCGCGCGAGATCGAGGAGAACCGTTCGTGAGCCAACGAGCGCTGATCACGGGCATCACCGGCCAGGATGGTTCGTACCTGGCCGAGCTGCTGCTCGCCAAGGGCTACGAGGTGCACGGCATGGTGCGCCGTTCCAGCACGGAGAGCTTCGAGCGCATCGGACACCTGCACGACCGCGTCCGCCTGCACCAGGCGGACCTGCTCGACCAGATGTCCCTGGTCCAGCTCCTGCGTCAGGTGCAGCCCACCGAGCTCTACAATCTCGCGGCCCAGTCCTTCGTGCCCACCTCGTGGGTACAGCCCTCGCTCACCGGCGAGTTCACGGCGCTGGGTGTGACGCGCATGCTCGAGGCCGTGCGGGTGGTGGATCCGGAGATCCGCTTCTACCAGGCCTCGAGCTCGGAGATGTTCGGCAAGGTGCGCGAGACGCCGCAGAACGAGTCGACGCCCTTCTACCCCCGCAGCCCCTATGCCGTGGCGAAGGTGTACGGGCACTGGATCACGGTCAACTACCGCGAGAGCTTCGGCCTGTTCGCGGTCTCCGGAATCCTCTTCAACCACGAATCCCCGCGCCGCGGCCGCGAGTTCGTCACGCGCAAGATCAGCGAGGGCGCGGCCCGCATCAAGCTGGGTCTCGACGACACGCTGGCTCTGGGGAGCCTCGATGCCCGTCGCGACTGGGGCTACGCTCCCGAGTACGTCGATGCCATGTGGCGCATGCTCCAGCGTCCCGACCCGGCGGACTACGTGATCGGCACGGGACGGCAGCACTCGGTACGGGACTTCGTACGCATCGCCTTCCAGCACGTGCAGCTCGATCCCGACGACTTCGTGCGCGTGGACCCGGAGCTGGTGCGTCCGGCCGAGGTGGACTCGCTGCTGGCGGATCCCACCAAGGCGCGCGAGGAGCTGGGCTGGAGCGCTCGGATCTCCTTCGAGGATCTGGTGCGCACCATGGTGGAGGCCGACCTCGAGGCCCAGGAGCGGGCCAGCGGCCGTCGCCGCGGCGGTGCGGGGACGCGATGAGCCGGCCCGAGCGGATTCTCGTCACCGGCGCGGCCGGCTTCATCGGCTCGACGCTCGTGGAGCGCCTGCTCGCCGAGGGCCGCTCGGTGGTGGGTCTCGATTCCTTCGATCCCTTCTACCCGGAAGCGGACAAGCGCAGCAACCTGCGCGGGGCGCTCGGCTCCGAGCGCTTCCGACTGGAGCGCGGCGACATCCGCGACGGGGAGCTCGTGGAGCGTCTGTGCCAGACGGGGCGCTTCGACGCCGTCGTCCACCTCGCCGCCCTGGCGGGCGTGCGTCCGAGCCTCGAGCGCCCCGCCGACTATGCCGACGTGAACGTCCACGGCACGGGAGTGGTCCTCCAGGCGGCGATCCGCCACCGGGTGGGGCGGGTGCTCTTCGCGTCCTCGTCCTCGGTGTACGGCGAGCGACCGAGTGGACCCTTCCGGGAGAGCGACCCCGTGGAGCGGCCGATCTCGCCCTACGCCGCCACCAAGCGTGCGGGGGAGCTGCTGGCCCACACCTTCCACCACGTGCACGGGCTGCCCGTGACCTGCGTGCGCATCTTCACCGCCTACGGGCCCCGGCAGCGGCCGGACCTGGCCATCCGCAAGTTCGCCGACCGCATGCGCCGAGGCCAGGCGATCCCGGTGTACGGGGACGGCTCGAGCCTGCGCGACTACACCTACGTGGACGACCTGGTGGAGGGCCTGGTGCGCGGGCTGGACCGCGAGCTGGGCTTCGCGATCCTGAACCTGGGCGCCGGCCGGACGATCTCCCTGGCGGAGGCGATCGGGGTGTTGGAGCGCGCCCTGGGCGCGAAGGCGAAGATCGAGCGGCTGCCGCCGCAGCCCGGCGACGTCCCGCGCACCTGGGCGGACGTGTCGGCCGCCCGCGAGGCTCTCGACTGGTCCCCCCAGGTCCCCTTCGAAGAGGGCATCCGACGTTTCGTCAAGTGGCTGGAGGAGCGTTCGTGAGCGATCGCAGTGCGCTGGTGACCGGAGGCGCGGGCTTCATCGGGAGCCACCTGGTGGATCGGTTGCTCCTGGAGGGCTGGTCGGTCCGGGTGATCGACGACTTCTCGAGCGGCCGCGTGGAGAATCTGGCGGACGCGCGCGCACGCGTCGAGCTGGTGCAGGGCGACCTCTGCGACGAGGAGACGCTGGCCCAGGTGACCGAGGGCATCGACGTGGTCTTCCACCAGGGCGCCGTGCCCTCGGTGCCGCGGAGCGTCGAGGAGCCGCTCCGGACCAACCACGTGAACGTCACCGGAACCCTGCTCGTGCTGGAGCAGGCGCGGCGCGCGGGCGTGCGTCGCGTGGTGTACGCGGCCTCGTCGTCGGCCTACGGCGACGCCCCGGAGCTCCCCAAGGTGGAGAGCATGCCCCCCCGGCCGCGTTCGCCCTATGCACTCCAGAAGTACGCGGGCGAGGTCTACTGCCGGCTCTATCACGAGCTCTACGGCCTGGAGACCGTGGCGCTGCGCTACTTCAACGTCTTCGGGCCGCGCCAGGATCCCGCCAGCGAGTACGCGGCCGTGGTGCCCCGCTTCGTCGAGGCGTGTCTGGCGGGCCGGGCCGCGTGCGTCTACGGCGACGGCGAGCAGACCCGCGACTTCACGTTCGTGGAGGACGCCGTCCGGGCCAATCTGCTGGCCGCCCAGGCGCCCAAGGCGCCCGGCCAGGTGGTGAACGTGGCCGGCGGCAAGCGCGTCAGCCTGAACCAGCTGCTGGGCGAGATCCAGGATCTGACCGGTACCGGGCTGGAGCCCGTGCACCAGGCCCCGCGCCCCGGCGACGTCCGGGACAGCCTGGCCGACCTGCGCCGCGCTCGAGAGGCGCTCGGCTTCGAGCCGAGCGTCTCCTTGCGCGAGGGGCTGCGACGTACCATCGAGCACATGCGAAACCAAGCGGAAGGGGAAGCGGCATGAACATCTGCGTGATCGGCACGGGGTACGTGGGCCTCGTCACGGGTGCGGGTTTCGCCGAGTTCGGCGTCCAGGTCGTTTGCGCGGACAAGGACATCGACAAGATCGCGGCTCTCGAGCGCGGGGAAGTGCCCATCTACGAGCCGGGCCTCGAGGACCTCGTGGAGCGCAACGTGCGCCAGAATCGGCTCTCGTTCACCACGGACACGCAGGAGGCCGTGCGCTCGTCCCTGGTGGTGTTCATCGCCGTGCAGACCCCCGCCCAGGAGGACGGCTCCACCGATCTCTCCGCGGTGGAGGCCGTGGCGCGCGAGATCGGGCGGGCCATGGACGGCTACAAGGTCGTCGTGACCAAGAGCACGGTGCCGGTGGGCACGTCGCGGAAGGTCCAGGGTTGGATCGAGGAGGAGCTCGCCGCCGCGGGACGGCGGCTCCGCTTCAGCGTCGTCTCGAACCCGGAGTTCCTCCGGGAGGGGGCGGCCATCCAGGACTTCCTGCGGCCGGACCGCGTCGTGATCGGCGCGGAGGACCACGAGGCGCGAGCCATCCTGCACGACCTGTATCGGCCGCTCTACCTGAACGAGACGCCCTTCGTGGAGACGAACATTCCCACTGCGGAGCTCACCAAGTATGCCGCCAACGCCTTCCTCGCCACCAAGATTTCCTTCATCAACGAGATGGCCAACCTGTGCGAGCGGATCGGCGGAGACGTGCAGGGCGTGGCACGCGGCATCGGCCTCGACCGGCGCATCGGACCCAAGTTCCTGCACGCGGGCCCCGGCTTCGGCGGCTCCTGCTTCCCGAAGGACACCCGCTCCGCGGCGCACTTCGCCCGGGAGGCGGGGGAGAGCCTCGAGCTGGTGGAGGCGGTGATCCGCGTGAACGATCGCCAGCGCCTGCGCATGGTGGACAAGATCGTCGAAGCCCTCGACGGCGAGATCGAGGGCAAGACGCTCGCGGTGCTGGGGCTCTCCTTCAAGCCCGAGACGGACGACATGCGCGATGCCCCCGCCGTGGACATCGTTCGCGGCCTCCAGGAGCGGGGCGCCGCCATCCGGGCCTACGACCCCGCCGCGATGCGACACGCCGCGCGAACGTTGCCGGACGTGATGCTTTGCAAGGACGCCTACGACACCTGTGAAGGGGCCGATGCCCTGGTCATCGTGACCGAGTGGAACCAGTTCCGCATGCTGAATCTCGAGCGTGTGCGTGGACTGCTGCGGCGCCCCGTGGTAGTGGACCTGCGCAACGTGTACGAGCCCGAGTCCATGGAGAGCCAGGGGTTCCTCTACACCTCCGTGGGTCGGTGAGCCGGGCTTCCCCGGGCCGGCTCCACGCGGTGGTCCTGGCGGGCGGGGCCGGACAGCGCTTCTGGCCGCGCTCGCGTCGCGTGCGTCCCAAGCCGCTGCTGCGGGTCGTGGGCGGCCACAGCCTGCTCGAGGCCACCCTGCGCCGGGCGCGCCGCTTCGCGCCGCCCGACCGCACCTGGCTCGTGTGCGCTGCGGAGCACGCCCGAGCCATGCGCGCGAGCAGCCGGCTTCCGCGGGGGCACGTTCTCGTGGAGCCGGAGGGTCGCAACACGGCCATGGCGGTGGTCTGGGCGGCCGCCCGCATCCGCGCCCGGGATCCGGACGCCGTGATGGCCGTCCTGCCCGCGGATCACCACGTGCCCGACGAGGCGGCCTTCGCCCGCGCCGTCCGCCGCGCCGCCCGAGCGGCCGACCGGGCGCGGGTGCTCGTGACCCTGGGCGTTCGCCCCACCCGGCCCGAGACCGGCTACGGTTACATCCGGGTCGGCGCCCCGGCGCCCGCGGGGTTTTCGGGACTTCACCGCGTGGGCCGTTTCGTCGAGAAGCCCTCGGAGGGCCGCGCCCGGCGCTTCCTGCGCCACGGAGGGTTCCTGTGGAACGCCGGAGTCTTCGTCTGGCGGGCGGACGTCATCCTGGAGGAGGCCGAGCGCTGCGCTCCGGAGCTGGCGCGCGCGGCGGCGCCCCTCGTCCGCGCGCCGCGGGCCTCGGCCGCTCGCGAGGCCGCCTACCGGCGCGCTCCCTCCCTTCCCATCGACGTGGCCGTCTTGGAGCGCAGCCGTCGCGTCTGGACCCTGCCCGTCCGCTTCGGCTGGAGCGACGTGGGGACCTGGGCCTCGCTGGCGGAGCAGCTGGGTCGCGGCGCCGATCGCAACGTGGCCATCGACGGCGGCGCGATCTGCGAGGATGCCCGGGGGAACCTGGTCTGGCCGGGGCGTCGGACCGTGGCGCTGCTCGGCGTGGAGGGGCTGGCGGTGGTGGACAGCGACGACGCCCTGCTGGTGGCCCGCTTGGATCGCAGCGGAGACGTGCGCCGGGTGGTGGCGCGCCTCCGCGCGCTGGGACGCGAGGACCTGCTGTGAAGGGGATGGATCGATGAGCGCACCTTCCGGCGGCCGGGAAGCGCTCGAGTCGCTGCGCGCGATTCCTCTCTTCAAGGAGGTGGGGCAGCCCGACCTGGAGCGAATCGCCTCGCACCTGATCGAGCGACGCTATCCCCGCAACACGACCATCGTCGAGGAGGGGCTCGCGGGCGACTACATGTACGTGATCCGCGAGGGACGCGTGAAGGTCACCAAGCTCTCCGAGGACGGTCGCGAGAAGATTCTGGAGATCCTCGAGGCCGGGGACTTCTTCGGCGAGATGTCGCTCCTGGACCGCGAGCCGCGCTCCGCGTCGGTGAAGACGCTGGAGGCGTGCCGACTGCTGGCGCTCTCGCGCGGCGACTTCCTGAACGTGCTGCAGCGCAGCCCGGACGTCGCGGTCGCGGTGATCCAGGAGCTCTCGCGTCGGCTGCGCTGGGCGGACGAGCAGACCAGCGCACTCTCGTTCCACCGGGTGAAGGACCGCGCCCAGGCCCTGCTGCGGCGCCTTGCCAAGGAGCCGCGCGAGTCGGGCGCCTGGCTGGCCACGGGCCCGCTCACGCACCAGCAGATCGCCGAGATGATCGGCACCTCGCGCGAGACGGTGACGCGGGTGGTGAAGGAGCTCAAGCAGGACGAGTGGCTGCGCCAGGAAGGCAAGCGCTACCTGGTCCCGGACGAGGAATAGCAAGGGCCGCGCAGCGGCCCGCGCAGCGAGCCGCAGGCGAGCGAAGTCCCCCAGGCCGAGAGCCTCCGCGCCTCGCGAACGCCTCCGCTCCGTCTGCCCGCGCCCGGCTCCGCCTCCACGCCCCCGACTCAGGCTCTCCTTCCCCCGCGCCGATGTTCCCGTCGTGGCGGTGGAGAAGGCCGAGTTCGCGCGCTGGCTGGCGGATTCCTTCCGCTCCGGCCTCGTGGCCGTGGACCGCAACGGCCGGCTGGTGGCGTGCAACGTCGAGGCCCAGCGCGTGCTGGGCTGTCCGGCCGGGTCCGCCGCCGAGGCCCTGGGCCGCGATTGCCGGGAGGCCCTGGCGGACCAGCCGAACCTGGCGCACGTCCTGCTCGAGGCCCTCGACGGGCGCGAGCGTCCCACCCGGACCGAGCTCGTGCTGCGGGCGCGAGCCGGCGAGCCCCCGCGCACCATCGGCTTCACGCTGCTGCCGGTGCACGACGGGGAAGGTTGCGTCCGGGGCGCCGCCCTGCTGTTCCGGGACCTGACGCCCTACGAACGCATGGACGAGCAGGACCGTCTGCGCGACCGCCTCGCGGCCCTGGGACAGATGGCGGCGGGTCTCGCCCACGAGATCCGCAACCCGCTGGCGGGCATGGAGGTGCTGGCCGGTCTCCTGAGGCGACGCCTCCACGACCGGGTCGAGGAGCGTGAGCTCGTCGAAGAGCTGACGGGAGAGCTGCGCCGCCTGGCCGGGACCGTGTCCGCGAGCCTGGACTTCGTGCGTCCGGTGGCGCTGCGCCGCGAGAACGTGGACCCCGTCAAGGTCCTGGAGGAGGCGCTCGCCCGCGCGCTGGCGCTCCGGCCCTTTTCCGGACGGCTGGACCGGGACTACGCGTCCTCGTCGTTCCAGATCGAAGCCGACCCGGACGCGCTCGGCATCGTCTTCACCAACCTGATCGCGAACGCGATCGAGGCCATGGCGACGGAGGACGGGCCCACGCGACCGCCCCGCCTGGGCTTGAGCATGCGACTCGAGCTGGCGGATCGTCCGGCACGCCCGCTGCGGGTGGAGGGCAGCCTCCCGGCCGCCGAGCCGCGATCCGACCGACGCGAGGTCGTGGTGAGCGTGACGGACTCCGGACCCGGCGTTCCCCAGGAGCTCCGCGATCGCATCTTCTATCCCTTCTTCAGCACCAAGCCCCTGGGCTGCGGCGTCGGCCTCGCGAACGTGCAGAAGTTCGTGGCCGGTCATGGCGGACGCATCGAGCTCGAGAGCCCGGAAGGAGGCGGAGCGACGTTCCGCGTGCACCTCCCGCTCGGCGAGGAGCCCGGCGCGTGAGTGCCCCGCGGCGCGCACGTATCCTCGTGGTCGAGGACAGCGACACGCTGCGTCGAGGGGTCGCGCGCGCCCTGGCCGAGGCGTGGACCGAGGTGGACGAGGAGGAGAGCGGCGACGGCGCGCTGGCCCGACTGGCCGACCCCGACGTGGCTCCCTACGACGTCGTGGTGACGGACCTGCGACTCCCCGGGGCCGATGGCCTGGCGGTGCTCCGGGCCGCCCGGGCGCGGGAGCCGCGCATCGCCGTGATCCTGATGACGGCCTACGGCACCGTGGACGGCGCCGTCGAGGCCATGAAGCAGGGCGCCTGGGATTTCGTACAGAAGCCCTTCGAGCTCGAGCAGCTCGAGGCGCGCGTGGCCCGGGCCGTGGAGCACCGCAACCTGCTCCAGGAGGTCTCCTCCCTGCGCGCCGAGCGAGGCGCGCGCTGGGCTCCCGAGCGCATCGTGGGGGAGAGCCCGGCGCTTCGCGCGGCGGTGGAGCTGGCGCGCCGCGTGGCGCCCACCCGATCCACGGTGCTGGTCACCGGCGAGACCGGGACCGGCAAGGAGCTGGTGGCGGGGCTGATCCACCAGCTGTCCCCGCGTTCGGAACGTCCCTTCGTCAAGGTCAACTGCGCCGCGCTTCCCGAGACCCTGCTCGAATCCGAGCTCTTCGGTCACGAACGCGGTGCGTTCACCAGCGCCGAGCGCATGCGCGTCGGGCGCTTCGAGCAGGCCAGCGGGGGAACGCTGTTCCTGGACGAGGTGGGCGACATGGCGGCCTCGACCCAGGCGAAGCTGCTGCGCGTGCTCCAGGACCAGCAATTCCACCGCGTGGGCGGTACGCGGGTGATCCGAACCGACGTGCGCATCGTGGCGGCCACGAACCAGGACCTGGCCGTCGCGATCCGGGAGAGCCGCTTTCGCGAGGATCTCTACTTCCGACTGAACGTGATCGGAATCCAGCTGCCTCCCCTGCGCGAGCGTCCCGAGGACGCGGAGCGGCTCGCGAAGCACTTCCTGGCGCACTTCGCCGAGGAGCTCGGTCGACCCTGCCGCCAGCTCTCGGCGGAGGCCCTGAGGCGCCTGCGGGCCTACACGTGGCCGGGAAACGTGCGCGAGCTTCGCAACGTGATCGAGCGGGCGGTGCTGCTCGCCGAGGGACCCCGGGTGGAGGCAGAGGACATCGTGCCGGCGGAGCCGCCTGCGTCGCGTTCGGGCGAGCTGCGCGTCGATCTCCCGCCCGAGGGCATCACGCTCGACGAGCTCGAGCGCTCGGCGGTGCTCGACGCGCTGCGTCGCGCCGGCTGGGTGCAGAAGCAGGCGGCGCACCGGCTCGGCGTGAGCCGGCGCAAGCTCAACTACATGATCCAGCGCATGGGCATCACCCACCCTTCCTGGCGACGCAACCGGGGCGCCGAGAGCGGTGCGGTGGACGCGTCGGCTTGAATCCCGCCGCGGCTTCGGATAATTAGGCGAGCTGGCCCGCCGGCGCGGGGCCAGGGGGATCCAGAGCCATGCGCGCAGGATGCATCGTCCGCTGGGGTCTCGCCCTCGGCGTCGCCGCCGCTCTCGGTTGCCAGGGAGAAGAGGTGCGTCTCGCCGAGCACCTCACCCGCGCCGAGGCCTACCTCGAGCAGGGCAAGGCTGCCGAGGCGGTGATCGAGTACCGCAACGCGCTCCAGATCGATCCCAATCGGGCGGAGACGCACTGGGGGCTGGCGAAGGCGCATCTCGCCGCATCGGAGCCCGGCAAGGCCTACTGGGAGGTGCGGGAGACCGTGCGGCTCGACCCCGCCAACGTCGAGGCGCGCCTGGCCCTCGGCGGCTTCCTGCTGCTCGGGAAGAAGGAGGAGCTGGAGGGCGCGCTCGAGCAGGCGGACGCCGTGCTCGCCGAGGAGGCCGAGAACGCCGACGCCTACGCGCTGCGGGGGCGCGCCCTGGAGCGTCTGCAGCGCTTCGACAAGGCGGAGCAGGCGCTGCAGAGCGCGCTCGAGCTCGAACCCGACGAGCCGGAACGCATGCGTGGCCTGGCCGCCTACTACGTGCGCCGGGGCGACCGGGCCAAGGCGGAGCCGCTGCTGCGTCAGCTGGCGGAGAAGGATCCGAGCTTCCGCGCCCAGGCGGCGTTCGCCGGCTTCGTGGCCCGGGACGCGGAGCGCGCCGGGGAGGCGGAGCAGCTGCTCCAGGGAGCGCTCGCGCGCGCCACCGAGGAGGAGCGCCCCGTGGCCTACCAGCTGCTGGCCAGCTTCCTCTATGGCCAGGAGCGCTTCGACGAAGCGGAGCGCACGCTTCAGGAGGGTTTGGAACGAACCGGCGGCAACCTGGAGCTTCGCTACGCGCTCGCGCGCTTCTACCATTCGCGCGGCGATCGCAAGCAGGCCGACGCCATGATGGAGGAGGCCACGAAGGCGCATCCCGGCGAGGTGCGGCCCCATCTGGTCCTCTCCGCCTATCGGGGGAGCATCGGCGATCTCGAGGGTGCGCTCGCGGCCGCCGAGAAGGCGCTCGCCGCGGACGCCCGGAGCAAGCCCGCGCGCCTGCGCAAGGCGGAGCTGCTGGTGGACCTGGGCCTGCGCAGGTCCGATGCCGCCCGTCTCGCCCAGGGACGCGCCATCGTGGACGGCGTGCTCGCCGCCGAGCCCGGCAGCCCGGAGGCGCTCTTCGTCAAGGCGAAGCTGCACGTGGCGGAAGCCGAGCTGACGCAGGCCATCGAGACCCTGCGTCGCGCCCTCGATGCCCGGCCCGACTGGCCCCAGGCGCACTTCCTGCTCGGGTCCGCGCTCTTCATGCAGGGAGACCGGCAGGGCGCACGGGTGGAGGCGCAGCGGGCGTTGGAGCTCGACGCCCAGCTGCTGGAGGCGCGGCGGCTGCTCGCGCGGGTGAACGGCTCGCTCGGCGAGCACGATCTGGTGCTCGAGGAGACCCGAAAGATCCTGGAGGTGACTCCGGCGGACGCGGGCATGCGCGTCCTGGCGGCTGACAGCATGCTGCGCCAGGGCAGGGTGGACGATGCGCTCGGCGAGCTGCTGGCGATCCCGGAGGAGCAGCGCGACGCGGAGGCGTGGTTCGCCATCGGACGCTTGCGCCTCGTCCAGGGGCAGCTCGACGCCTCCCGCCAGGCGCTCCTGGCGGCGGCCGAGAAGAGCCCGCACAACCCGTCGATCCTCGAGGCGCTCCTCGAGCTGGACCAGCGCAGCGGCCGGCTGGACGCGTCCCTCGAGCGCATCGCCGCGGCCGTACGGGCCGACCCCAAGAGCTCGCGCCTGACGCGCCTGGAGGGGCTGGCCTTGCTCGTGGCCGGACGCAAGGGCGAGGCCGAGCTACGGCTGCGGCGCGCCGTCGAGCTGGACCCCAACGATCT
>JBFGJV010000040.1:0-18077 GCA_041577015.1 Myxococcota bacterium | reverse complement strand
GTGGTGACGATGGCCTGGCCGTTCGTCATCCGGAACGCCTTGTCGATCACGAACTGCGGGAGCAGCGGCTCGTCCGCGGGCTGGGTGTAGGCGATCGGGGCGTCCCGGTCCCAGTCCCGGATCTGCGACCACCAGGGCGCGACCCGCTCGTGGTAGGCGGCGTAGTCCTGCTCCTCGCCGAGCAGCTTCAAGAGCTTCTGGAGGCAGTTGCGGACGTCGCCCACGATCGGCACGTCCACGTGCACGGTCTTGCGAATGCTGGTGGGGTCGATGTCGATGTGGATCTTCTTGGACCGCGGGCTGAACTCGTCGAGCTTGCCCGTCACGCGGTCGTCGAAGCGGGCGCCGATCGCGATCAGCACGTCCGCCTCGGAGACGGCGAGGTTGGCGCGGTAGGTGCCGTGCATGCCGAGCATGCCGAGCGAGAGCGGGTGGTCGCCGGGGATGCCGCCGATGCCCATCAGCGTGTAGGTGGTGGGGATGCGGAGGGTCTCCACCAGGCGCCGCACCTCCTCGCCGGCCCGGGAGAGGATCACCCCGCCGCCGAAGTAGATCACCGGGCGCCGGGCCTGCAGCATCAGCGCCAGGGCCTTCTTGATCTGGCCCCAGTGGCCCTCGACGCAGGGCTGGTAGTGCTCCAGGTGGATCTCGCGCGGGTACTGGAACTCGCACTCGTGGGCGCTCACGTCCTTGGGAATGTCCACCAGCACGGGCCCGGGCCGTCCGGCGGCGGCCACGTAGAACGCCTCCTTGATGGTGGAGGCCAGCTGGCGGACGTCCTTCACCAGGTAGTTGTGCTTGGTCACCGGGCGCGTCAGACCGACGTTGTCGGCCTCCTGGAAGGCGTCGCTCCCGATGGCGAAGGTGGGCACCTGACCCGAGAAGACCACCACGGGGATCGAGTCGGAGTGCGCCGTGGCGATGCCGGTGATGGCGTTCGTGAGCGCCGGCCCGGAGGTCACCAGGGCCACGCCCGGGCGGCCGCTCGCGCGCGCGTAGCCGTCGGCCATGTGCACCGCGCCCTGCTCGTGGCGGGCGAGGACGTGACGAAAGCCCAGCCGATGGATGGCGTCGTAGATGTGCAGCACCGCGCCACCGGGATGCCCGAACACGACATCCACGCCCTCCTCCCGCAGGGCCTGGATCAGGATGTCGGCTCCCTTCATCTTCACGTGGCGTCTCCGTCACCGCCGGACGGAAGCGCGGCGGCGCCTGTGCGGGGAGATCGGGTCCGCGGCCCGGTTCGGTTCAGCGATGCCGGCGCAGGATGGCCTGAATGCGGTCCCGGCCGGCCAGCTTGGTCTTCTGGAGCTCCCGACGACGCTGTTCCTCCTCGGGCGTCGGGAAGCGCACGTGCCGGAGCGCCTCGAGCTGGTCCTCCAGGCGCCGATGCTCCTCCCAGAGCTGGCGCAGCTCGCGATCCTCCGGCAGGAGGCGCTCGATCAGGTCCGTGTCGTGCGCGTCCATCGCGGATCTAGATACGTTCGAATCTACGGGAGCTTCCGGAGTGTGTCAAAAGGACCCGGATGCGCCGGTCCCCTCGCAGGAAAGCCCGGTACGGCGCGCCTCCGCCTCCGCCCGGCGCAGGTAGCGGGGCACCAGCTCGCCCGCCGGCCGGCCCTCGCCCCGAGCCAGACGCGCCGCCGCGATCCTTCCCAGGGCGCGGGCCCGCTCCGCACCGGGGGGGGCAGGCAGCACCCGCGGCGGCGGACCGGGGCGAACCGACAGGGCCGAGAGGGCCACGGCCGCCCCCTCGCCCACCAGCGCGCAGCCGGCGGGGAGCCGCGTGGCCAGAGCCTCGGGGTCGTAGAGCCCCTCCGGCAGCGTCGCACCCTCCAGCGCCTCGCCGACGCTCCACATCGCCGCGTAGACCTGGCCGCGCTGGGCGTCCAGCAGCGCGGCCAGGGGGAACTCGGCAGGGGCGGCCGTGCGCGCCAGCGCCTCCAGGGAGGAGACGGGAATCGCCGGGAGCTCCGGCTCGAAGGCCAGGCCCTTCACCGTGGCGAGCCCGACGCGCAGCCCGGTGAAGGAGCCCGGCCCGATCGAGACGGCCAGCGCGGCCAGGCAGTCCAGGGACGCGCCCGCCTCCCCGAGCAGGGACTCGATCCCCGGCAGCAGCGTCTCCGAGACCGGCCGCTCCGGCGCCAGCGAGAGCTCGGCCAGCGGCTCCCCGGCCCGGAGCAGCGCCACTCCGGCCATCCGGGTGGCCGTCTCCACCGCGAGCAGGAGCCCGCCCGGCGTCACGCCTAGAGGCCCGAGCCCTGACGCAGCCAGTCCACCAGCCGGGACCAATGGCGGGAGAGGTCGTTCCAGAACGCCAGGCCCATCAGCAGCACCAGCACCGTGAGACCGATCTGCTGGGCGATCTCCCGGGTGCGCAGCGAGACCGGCGAGCGCTTCACGCCCTCGATCATGAGCAGCACGGCCTGACCGCCGTCCAGCACCGGGATGGGCAGCAGGTTCAGGATGCCGAGGTTGATGCTGATCAGGATGAGGGTGGAGACGTAGGCCTCCCAGCCGCGCTGAAGCGAGCGGTGGGCGATCTCCGCGATCCCGATCGGGCCGGCCAGCTGCTTGCGCGAGACCTGGCCGGTCACGAGCTTCTGCAGCCCCACCAGGAAGGTGTGCACGACCTCGCCGGTCATGATCGTCGCCCGCGGCAGCGCCACCAGCGGGTTGCGCTCGCGGTCCAGGGCCCGAGCCCCCGGCAGCGCCGGCGTCTCCGCCGTGATCCCGATCAGGTAGCGCTCCTCGGGAATCCCCAGCCCGCTGTCGGCTTCCAGCAGCTGCGGTCGGATGTCCACCTCGCGTCGCTCGCCGTCCCGGGCATAGACCAGATGCAGCGCGCGTCCCTCGCTGGTGCGCACGATCTCCGCAAAGGAGGCGAAGCTTCCGATGGGGTCGCCGTCCACGGCCACGATCAGGTCGCCCGGCGCCAGGCCGGCCCGCTCGGCGGGCGACTCGGGCGTCACCTGGGCGATCAGGACGCTGGCCGGTACGACCCCCAGGGCCTCGGTGGAGCCGAGCCCTGGGACGGCTACGTCGACCCGTTGGCTGGTCTCGCCGGCATCGCGCTCCACGGCGAAGACCACCCGCTCGCCGGCTGCGCCGGCGTAGGCGGCGGAGACCGACGGCCAGTCCTTCACGGGCGTGCCGTCCACCTCCAGCACGCGGTCGCCGGAGCGCAGACCCGCCGAGCTGGCGGGGCTGCCGGCGTCGGGTACGCCCAGGACGGCGGGCAGCCGCGCATGGGACAGGCCCGCCCAGCCCGTCTCGGCGACGCCCCCGAAGGCGTCCAGACCCGCCCGCGCGCGCACCGGCAGCACGAACTCGCGCTCCTCGCCGTCGCGATCCACGCGCAGCACCAGCGTCTCGCCCGCATGCGCGCGCACCGCCTCCTTGGCGTCCTCCCACCAGGTGACGGGGCGCCCGTCCACGGACAGGACGCGGTCGCCCGCCCGCAGACCCACCTCGGAGGCGGGGGAGGCCGGCTCGACGGTTCCGATCACCGGCGCCGGCCGCGGCATGCCCACGGCGAGAGCGCCGGTGAAGATCACCACCGGCAGCAACAGGTTCATGGCGGGGCCCGCGAACACGATGGCGAGCCGTTGCCAGACCGGCTTCGCGTTGAAGGCCCGCTGCGGGTCCACGGCCAGGGCCGCCTCGGCCTCCTCGTCGGGATTCTCGCCCAGCATCTTCACGAAGCCGCCCAGCGGGAACCACGCCACCACGTATTCGGTCTCGCCCCAGCGCCGGATCAGCCGCCAGCGGCCGAAGCCGATCGGGTTGCCGAAGCCGAGGGAGAACTTGAGCACGCGCACGCCGCAGAGCTTGGCCACCAGGAAGTGCCCGAGCTCGTGGACGAAGATCAACACGCCCAGCATGGCCACCAGGGCGAACACGAACGAGAGCGCCGTCACGAACCCTCCTCCAGCCGCTCCTCGGCGCGGGCGCGCGCCCAGGCGTCGGCGGCCAGGACGTCTTCGAGATCCCGCAGCGGCGTCCGCCCGGCGCGCGCTGCGTGCGCCTCAAGCACCGCCCGGTTGGTCGCCGCGATGGCCGGGAACGGGATGCGCTGCGACAGGAACGCCGCCACCGCCACCTCGTTGGCGGCGTTCAGCACGCACGGCGCCGCCTCATCCGCCGCCAGCGCGGCGTAGGCCAGGTCCAGGGCCGGGAAGCGCTTGCGATCCGGCGCCTCGAAGTCCAGGCGGCCGATGGCGGAGAGGTCCAGGCGCGGCACCTCGAGCGGCAGCCGTTCGGGCCAGGCGAGCGCCACCGCGATGGGACCTCGCATGTCCGGCAGCCCGAGCTGGGCCAGCACCGACCCGTCCCGCAACTCCACCAGCGAGTGCACGATGGACTGGGGATGCACCGTGACGTCCACGCACTCGGGCGGTACGTCGAAGAGCCAGCGCGCTTCGATCACCTCGAGGCCCTTGTTCATCAGCGTGGCCGAGTCGATGGTGATCTTGGGTCCCATGTCCCAGTTGGGATGCGAGAGCGCCTCCTCGGGCGTCGCGCGCGCGATGCGGCTCTCGGGCCAGGTGCGGAACGGCCCGCCGGACGCGGTCAGCACGATCCGCGACACGTCCTCCGCCCGCTGGCCGGCAAGGACCTGGAAGATGGCGCTGTGCTCGCTGTCCACGGGCAGCAGTCGCACGCCTCGTTCGCGCACCTCGCGCACGACGAGCGCCCCGGCCATCACCAGGGCCTCCTTGTTGGCGAGAGCCACGTCACGGCCGGCGCGGATCGCCGCCAGCGCCGGCGGCAGCCCCAGCGCTCCCACCAGCGCCGCCACCACGAGATCCGCCTCGTGGGTCGCCACGGCGAGCAGACCCTCCGGACCGTGGTGCAGCGACGGAGTTTCCGGGCCGAGCCGCTCGCGCAGCCCAGCGGCGGCGTCCGCGTCGGCCACGGCGACCAGCTCCGGTCGGAAGCGGCGCACCTGCTCGGCGAGCTTGGCCACGTTGCGACCGGCGGCCAGCGCCGTCACCCGGAAGCGCTCCGGGAAGGCCTCGGCCACCGCGAGACTCTGCTCCCCCACGCTGCCGGTGCTGCCGAGCAGCGCCAGCCGCTTCACGAGCGCTCCGGCGCTTCGCCCCGAACCTGCGCGCTGGTGAGCCCGTAGCGGCGCTCGCGACTCTGATAGTCCAGCAGGGCGTTCACCAGGTGGGACTTGCGGAAGTCCGGCCACATGGTGGGAACCACCAGCAGCTCGCTGTAGGCGATCTCCCAGAGCAGGAAGTTCGAGAGGCGTCGCTCGGCGCCAGTGCGGATCAGGAGATCGGGATCGGGGAGATCGGGCGCGTACAGGTAGGCCGCGAAGGTCTTCTCGTCCAGGTGCTCCGCATCGACCTTGCCCAGCTCCTGGTCGCGCAGCAGCTTCCGGGCCGCATCGACGATCTCGGCGCGCCCCCCGTAGGAGAGCCCGAAGACCAGCTGCATCTCCGTGTTGTCGCGGGTCCTCTCCACGGCGTCGTCCAGCCGGCGCCGAACCGACTCCGGGAGGCGCTCCAGCCGACCGATCGCGCGCACGCGCACGCCGTTGCGCATCACTTCCTGGAGTTCGCTCTCCAGGTACGCCTCGAGCAGGCGCATGAGCTCGTCCACCTCGGGCTTCGGACGGCTCCAGTTCTCGGTGGAGAAGGCGTAGAGCGTGAGGATGCGGACGCCGAGCTCGTGGGCGGCCCGCACCACGGCGCGTACCGACTCGATTCCGGCCCGATGGCCTTCCAGGCGCGAGAGGCCCCGTTCCTCTGCCCAGCGTCCGTTGCCATCCATGATGATGGCCACGTGGCGCGGGAGCGCGTCGGCCTGGATCCGTCGTTCCGGCATGCTCAGACCTGGAGGACTTCCTCTTCCTTCTGGTCGGCCAGCGCGTCCACCTGCTTGACGCAGTCGTCCGTCAGGTCCTGCACCTGCTTCTCGGCGCGGTGTCGCTCGTCGGCGGGCACGTCCCCCTGCGATTCGAGCCTCTTGAGCGTGGCCAGGGCCTCGCGGCGCGCCTCGCGGACACCGAGCTTGTGATCCTCGGCCACCTTGCGCACGTGCTTCACCAGCTCCTTGCGCCGCTCCTCGGTGAGCGCGGGAATCGGGATGCGCACGACCTTGCCGTCGTTGGAGGGTGTCAGGCCCAGATCCGAGGCCTGCACGGCCTTCTCGATCGCCTGGAGCGCGCCCTTGTCGTAGGGGGCGATCACGATCAGGCGCGGATCGGGCGTGGTGAGGTTCGCGAGCTGGTTGAGGGGCGTCGGCGTGCCGTAGTAGTCCACCTGCACCCCGTCCAGCAGGGCCGCATTGGCACGCCCGGTGCGCACCTTGCGAAGGTCGGCTCGCAGGTGTTGGATCGACTTCTCCATGCCTTGTTTCGCTGCGTCCAGCACGCCCCGGACGTCCTGCTCCGCCATGGCTCCTCCTCAGGCGACCCGGGTGCCCACGGTCTCTCCGCACACGACCTTGCGGATGTTGCCGGGCACCGTCATGTCGAACACGACGATGGGAAGCCGGTTCTCGCGACACAGGGCGATCGCGGTCTGATCCATGAAGCGCAGCTTGCGCTGGAGCGCGTCGTCGTAGGAGAGCGTGTCGAAGCGCGTGGCGTCGGGCTCCTTCTCGGGGTCGGCGTCGTAGACGCCGTCCACGCGCGTGGCCTTCAGGATCACGTCCGCATGGATCTCGGCCGCCCGCAAGGCCGCGGCGGTGTCGGTGGTGAAGTAGGGGTTCCCGGTGCCCGCCGCGAAGATCACGGTGCGGCCCTTCTCCAGGTGCCGCACCGCCCGACGACGGATGTAGGGCTCCGCCACCTGCTTGATCTCCAGGGCCGAGAGCACGCGCGTGGGCAGCCCGGCCTCCTCCAGGGCGTCCTGGAGGGCGAGCGCGTTGATCACGCTGGCCATCATGCCCATGTAGTCGGCGCTGGCGCGATCCAACCCCTCGGCAGCGGCGGTCATGCCCCGAATCACGTTGCCACCCCCGATCACGATGGCCACCTGGATGCCGAGCGCCTGGACCTCCCGCACCTCGTCGGCGATGCCGCGGATCACGGCGGGACTGATGCCGAACCCCTTCTCGCCGGCGAGTCGCTCGCCGGAGAGCTTGAGGACGACCCGGCGATACGCGGCCTTCACGACGGTGCGGACTCTCCCAGGCGGAAGCGGACGAAGCCCACCACGGCCACCTCGGCGCCGAGCGTCTTCGCCTCCGCCTTCAGCACGTCCCCGACCTTGCGGTCGGGATCCTTCACGAACGCCTGCTCCAGCAGGCAGACCTCTCCGAAGAACTTCCCGAGCCGGCCTTCCACGATCCGCTCCACCACCGAGGCGGGCTTGCCGGTCTGCTCGGCCTGCTTGCGGAACACCTCGCGCTCGCTCTGCACCAGATCCTCGGGGACCCCGCTGCGCTCCACGGCGACGGGGGTGGGATCCGCAGCCGCCACGTGCATGGCCAGGTCCTTGGCCACCGCGTCGAGCCGCTCACCGCTGGCCGTGGTGCGTACTCCCACGAGAACGCCCAGCTTGCCCCCGGCATGCACGTAGCCGCCCACGCGCCCGGGAGGCTCCACCTCCAGGCGCGCCAGGCGCTTGACCACGATGTTCTCGCCGATGCGCCCGATCGCGCCCTGCACGCGCTCCCGCACCGTCTCGCCGTCGGACGACGCGTCCAGCAGCGCCTCGGGCGCGTCGATCGCCGGGTCGGAGGCCACGAGCTTGGCCAGGGAACTGGCCAGCTCCTGGAAGTCCGGGGTCTTGGCCACGAAGTCGGTCTCGCAGCCGAGCTCCACGAGCGCCCCGGTGGCGCCGTCGAGCGCCATGCCGATCGCACCCTCGCTGGTCTCCCGGCCCTCGCGCTTCACGGCCTTGGCGAGACCGCGCTCCCGAAGCACCTGGACGGCCCGCTCCAGGTCGCCCCCGGCTTCCGCGAGCGCCTTCTTGCACTCCATCATCCCGACGCCGGTGCGTTCCCGGAGCTCCTTCACCCGCGCCGCAGTGATCTCGGCCACCGATCGATCCCCCTCTCAGCCCTGCGACCCGGGCTCGGAACCCGGGGGAGCCGGCTCGGGCGGCGCCTTCTCGGCCTCGCGGGCCCCGCGGCGGGCGCCGCCCGCCGAGTGACCGCCGCCCCCCCGGCCCCGGCGGGGCGGCTGCTTGATCTCCACCACCACCCGTCCGGTGCCCGGCGTGGCGGCCGCCGCCTCCCGGCCCGGCTCCTCCTTTGCCTCGGCCCGCACGCGCTCCTCGTACAGCTGTTCGCCCTCCAGGCACGCGTCCGCAACCTGGGCGCAATAGAGCTGGATGGCCCGGATGGCATCGTCGTTTCCGGGCACCACGTAGTCGATCCCATGGGGATCGCAGTTCGAGTCCACCACGGCGACGATGGGAATCTGGAGGCGCTGGGCCTCGGTCACCGCGATGTGCTCGCAGCTCACGTCGACGACGAAGCACGCGTCGGGCAGCCGCGACATCTCCCGGATGCCCTCCAGCGCCTTCTGGTAGCGCTCGATCTCACGGTTCAGCCGGGAGCGGTCCTTCTTCGAGAGCTCGGCCAGCTTCTCCTCGTCCTCCGCGATGGCGAGCCGCTCCTTGTAGCGATCGATGGACTTCTTCACGGTGCGAAAGTTGGTCAGCATGCCGCCGAGCCAGCGCCTGTTGGCGTAGAACTGGCCGCAACGCTCGGCCTCCAGGCGGATCGGGGCCTGGGCCTGACGCTTGGTGCCCACGAAGAGCACCTTGCCGCCGTTCGCCACGGTCTCGCGCAGGAAGTCGAGAGCGACGCGGAAGCGCACCAGCGTCTGGTCCAGATCCACGATGTGGATGCCATTGCGCTCGCCGAACAGGTACGGCTTCATGCGCGGGTTCCAGCGTCGGGTCTGATGACCGAAGTGGACGCCGGCCTCGAGCAGGGAGCGCACCGAGAGCGGCCCCGACGGGGCGACCGCCGCCATCTCTTCGGAGGCGGTCGGGGAAGCGGGCGGCGGCGACGGGGTGGACGGGTCGGGCGGGGTCGTCTCGACCATGCAGGCTCCTTCGCGGTTGTCCTCCGCTCCGGCCGTGTTCCCCGGAAACCCGGCGCGTCGAGCACGCCGAGCACCGCCCCGGGCAGTCCGGAACGTGTGAAGTGACGAGGAGATAGCAGAGTGGCGGCACGCGGTCCACGGCCGGAAGCTCTCGCTCTCCGCTGTCCTCGGCGGTCGGTCGTGCCGGACCTGGCGGGACGGCTCCAGCCGCCTGCGGATGGCTGCGAGCGAGAGCTTCCGGCCGTGGACCGCGTGGCGTCCTAGGTGGTGTACTCGGCGTTGATGCGGACGTACTCGGGGGAGAGGTCGCAGGTCCAGACCGTGGCGTCGGCGCGGCCGGCGCCCAGGTGCGCGTGGATCTCCACCTCGTCGCGGCGCAGCGCGCGCGCCGCACGACGGCGCGCCGCCGGGCCCGTGGGGCTGCCCTTGCGGTAGACCGCCACGCCGCCGAGGCGCACCTCCGCGCGCTCGAGGTCCACGCGCACGCGTCCGGCGCCGAGCGTCTGGAGCACGCGGCCCCAGTTCGGATCGCCGCCGAAGATCGCCGTCTTCACCAGCAGCGAGTTGGCGATCCGGCGCGCGGCCCGCTCCGCCTCGCCTTGGCCTCGAGCCCCCGTCACACGCACGGTGACGAGGCGAGTCGCTCCCTCGCCGTCCCGGGCGATGGCCCTGGCGAGCGTCGCGCACACGCGGTAGAGCGCCGCCGCGAACGGGCGCGCCGCCGGATCCGAGGCCCGTCGGATCGGGGCATGGCCGGCGCGGCCGCTCGCCAGGATCAGCACCATGTCGCTGGTGGACGTCTCGCCGTCCACGCTGACGCGATTGAAGCTGGCGTCGCAGACCTCGCGCAGCAGGCGCCGCAGAGCCGGTGCCGACACGGCCGCGTCCGTGAACAGGAAGCCCAGCATGGTGGCCATGTCCGGCTCGATCATCCCGGAGCCCTTGGCGCAGCCGGCGAGGGTGACCGGACGCCCGGCGATCCGCGTGCGCAGACGCGTCCACTTGGTGTGGGTATCGGTGGTGAGGATGGCTTGCGCGGCGCGGGGGAGGCCGTCCGGCGCCAATGCCGCCGCCGCGCGCGGAATGCCGCGCCGCAGACGCTCCATGGGTAGGGGCGCTCCGATCACGCCCGTGGAGGCCACCAGCACCTCGCGCTCGGCACATCCGAGCACGCGTGCCGTCCAGGCGGTCATGCGGCGGGCGTCGCGCAGCCCCCGCGCGCCCATGGCGACGTTCGAGACCCCGCTGTTCACCACGATCGCCCGGGCACGGCCGGCTCGGGCCCGCCGGCGAGTGAGCGTCACCGGAGCGCCCACGACGCTCGAGCGCGTGAAGACACCCGCCGCGGTGGTCAGGCCCTCGCAGGCGAAGAGCGCCAGGTCCAGGCCGCGCGGCTTGATCCCGCAACGCACACCGCTGGCGCGAAACCCGGGAACGAACGCGGGCGGCGAGTTCACCGGCCGCTCAACCCGCTCCGCAACACTTATTGTACTTCTTGCCGCTGCCGCAGGGGCAGGGATCGTTGCGCCCCACCTTGCCGGGCCGCCCGCCACGCGGGCCGCGCCGCGCGGCGGCCGCGCCGCCCGCCGCCGCCGCGGCCATGGAGGCCGGACGTGCCTCCAGCACCGAGGCGCGCGGCGCCGCCTGCGCCCGGGCCGTCTCGGCCTGCGCGGCCAGTTCCGCGGAACGCGCCGCCTCCGCCAGCGCCTGCTCCTGGAGCTGGACCTTGAAGATCTCCTCGATGGCCTGTGCGTCCACGCGGTCGTTCATCTCCGCGAAGAGCTGGAAGCCCTCGCGCGCGTACTCCACCTTCGGGTCGCGCTGCGCGTAGCCCCGGAAGCGGATGCCGTCGCGCAGCGAGTCCATGGTGTAGAGGTGATCCTTCCAGAGCCGGTCCAGGGTGCGCAGCAGGATCTGGCGCTCCACCTGCTCGAAGCGCATCAGCCCCACCACCGCATAGCGCTCGGCGAGGCCGTTCCAGTGCGCGGCCTTCTCCTGGCGGTACGCCGCGAGCCGCTCCAGCAGCGCGCGGCCCAGGGCGTCGCGGTCGTCCGCGAGATGGTCGTCGACGACGAAGGGCGCCTCGCGGGGATCGAAGGCGACGCCGAACTGCGCCTCCAGCGCCTTGGCGAGGTCCGAGAGCTGCTCCGCCTCGGGCTCGCCCTTCTCCGGCCAGTGGGCGCCGAGCACGCCGACCAGCACGCCCTCGAGCATCTCCAGCACCTCGTCCTGCACCTGCTCGCGGCCCAGCAGCTCGCGACGGCGGCCGTAGAAGGCCTGGCGCTGCTTGTTCGCCACGTCGTCGTACTCGAGCAGGTGCTTGCGGACGTCGAAGTTGCGGGCCTCCACCTTCTTCTGGGCGTTGGCGATGGCGCGGGTCACGAAGCGATGCTCGATGGCCTCCCCCTCCTGGAGGCCCAGACGCTCCATCCAGGGCGTGATGCGCTCGGAGCCGAACAGGCGCAGCAGGTCGTCCTCGAGCGAGAGGAAGAACTGGCTCGAGCCGGGATCGCCCTGCCGGCCGGAGCGGCCGCGCAGCTGGTTGTCGATGCGCCGGCTCTCGTGGCGCTCGGTGCCGAGGATGTGCAGGCCGCCGGCGCCGACCACCTCCTCGCGCTCTTCCGCGCACGCGTTCTCGAAGTGGATCAACCACTTCGGGTACTCGGGGTGCTCCTTGTCGTGGCCGCACTTGTCGAGCGCCAGGAACTCCGGGTTCCCCCCCAGCACGATGTCGGTGCCGCGACCGGCCATGTTGGTGGAGATCGTGACCGCGCCCTTGCGCCCCGCCTGGGCCACGATCTCCGCCTCGCGCTCGTGATGCTTGGCGTTGAGCACGTTGTGCCGGACCCCGAGCTTCGAGAGCTTGCGTGCCAGCATCTCCGAGGTCTCGATGGCGATCGTGCCCACGAGGATGGGCTGACCGGTGGCGTTCCGCTCCTTGATCTCCTCGGCCACCGCGTTGAACTTCTCGTGCTTGCTCTTGTAGACCACGTCCGCGAGATCGTCACGGATCATGGGCCGATTGGTCGGCATCACCAGCACGTCCAGGTCGTAGATCTTGGCGAACTCGGGCGCCTCGGTGTCCGCGGTCCCGGTCATGCCCGAGAGCTTGTCGTACATGCGGAAGTAGTTCTGGAACGTGATGGACGCGAGCGTCTGGTTCTCGCTCTGGACGCGGATGCCTTCCTTGGCCTCGACGGCCTGGTGCAGACCGTCCGACCAGCGCCGGCCCGGCATGAGCCGGCCGGTGAATTCGTCCACGATGATCACCTCGGGCCGGCCGCTCTCCCCCGGCTTGACCACGTAGTCCACGTCGCGCTTCTTGAGCGAGTGCGCGATCAGCGCCTGCTGCACGGCGTGCAGCAGCGGCAGCATGGCCGGGTCGTAGAGGTTCTGCACCCGCATCAGCCGCTCGATCTTGTGCACCCCGGCCTCGGTGAGCGCCGCCACGTGGTCCTTCTCGTCCATCCAGTAGTCGCCCGTCTCCTCGATCCCCTTCATGGGATCGCCCTTGGCGCCGAGCTTGAGCTGCTGCACCACGCGATGGGCCACGCCGTAGACCTCGGTGTTCTCCTCGGAAGGGCCGGAGATGATCAGCGGGGTGCGCGCCTCGTCGATCAGGATCGAGTCCACCTCGTCCACGATGGCGTAGTAGAGATCGCCCTGGACGCACATCTCCAGCGTGGGCTTCATGTTGTCGCGCAGATAGTCGAAGCCGAACTCGTTGTTCGTCCCGTAGGTGATGTCGGCGCCGTAGGCGTTCTGACGCTCGACGTCGTCGAGATTGTGGAGGATCACGCCGACGCGCAGACCCAGGAAGCGGTGGATCTCGCCCATCCACTCGGCGTCGCGCCGGGCCAGGTAGTCGTTGACGGTCACGATGTGCACGCCCCGCCCGGTGAGCGCGTTCAGGTACGCGGGCAGCGTGGCCACCAGGGTCTTGCCTTCCCCGGTCTTCATCTCGGCGATCTTGCCCTCGTGCAGGACGACGCCTCCGACGAGCTGCACGTCGTAGTGGCGCTGGCCCAGGGTCCGCTTGGCCGCCTCGCGCACGCTGGCGAAGGCCTCCGGGAGCAGCGCGTCCAGCGCCTCGCCCCGGGCGAGCCGCTCCCGGAAGGCGCCGGTGCGCGCGCGCAGGGCCTCGTCCGAGAGCGCCACCAGCTCCGGCTCGAGGGCGTTCACGCGCTCCACGAGCGGCACGATGCGCTTGAGCTCGCGGTCGTTCTTGCTGCCGAAGATCTTGCGCAGGAGCGCCTGGGACATGGGGACGCCGCGTTTCTCCGGCCGGGGGGGCGAGGAGCCTTCAATCTAGGAGACCGTCCGACCCGGGGCAAACGGGCGTGGCGTCCCGTGTCGCGCCCTGGACCTACTCGAACACGTAATCGAGGGGATCGACGGCCTTGCCAGCCACGGCAACGCCGTAGTGCAGGTGCGGGCCGGTGCTGCGGCCGCTGCTGCCCACGGTGCCGACGCGCTCGCCGCGCTCGAGCTGCTGCCCCTTCTTGACCAGGATCTCCGCCAGGTGTCCATAGGTGGTGCGGATGCCCCAGCCGTGATCGACCTCCACGGTGCGCCCGAGCGCCCCCTTGCGGCCGGCGTAGCGGACCCGACCGCGCCCGGGCGCGACGACGGCGGTGCCGAAGGGCGCGGCCACGTCGATGCCCGCGTGGAACTGGGGCCGCCCGGTGAAGGGCGAGGTGCGCCGGCCGAAGCGCGAGGTGATCCAGCCCTCCGTGGGCCAGATGGAGGGCGTCGCCGCGAGCTGGCGGCTCTTGCCATCGAGCTGGGTGAGCAGCTCCTGCATCGACTGGTCCCGAACCTGCGCAGCGTCCGCCAGAGCCCGGGCGCGCTGGCTCAGGTGGGCGAGCACCGTGGTCTCGGAGCTCGGGAACGCGACGAGGTCCGCGTCCAGCGCTGCGGGCTCCAGGGAGGCCTCGGCGTCCGACGGCGGCAGCCGCTTCGGCAGCAGGGCGGCCGGGCCCTCGAGCGTCTCCTCCTCGCCCTCCCCGCCCACACCCGGCGTGCGATCGCCGTGGGTGTGCTCGGCCGCCGCCTTGGGGAGGTTGGCGATCACGCGCACCTTGCGCTCGAACTCCGAGAGGGCCGAGAGCTGCGCTTCCATCGCCTCGAGCTGGAGGGTGAAGCGCTGGATCTCCTCGCTCTGCGCCCGCGTCGCGGCGCGCAGACGCACCACGTCCACGGCGTCGATGCGCAGACGCGCCCAGTCCACCAGCCCCACCAGCAGGAGCCCCGCGGCCAGGCCACCCAGCGCGGCGCCGTGCAGCACCGCGGTGCGCTTGACGTGGAAGCGGCGCACGCGCGACACGCCTTCGGGCACGATGATCACCGTGTAGCGCTCGTGCCTGCGCTCCGCGTCGCCACCGCCGAACCACCGCAATCTCATGCGTCCGTGTCTCCGCCCGCCAGCCGCACGCTGAGCTGCAGCGTCCCGATCTGCACCTCGTCGCCGTCCGCGAGGGGCGCGCGATCGCACGGACGCCCGTTGCGGAGCGTGCCGTTCGTGCTGCCGAGGTCCTGGAGGAAGAAGCAGCGCCCGTCCCACCCCACCGCCGCGTGGGCCCGCGAGATGGTCGGGTCCGCGAGCAGGAGGTCCGCGCCGCGACCCCGGCCGATCACGAGCCAGTCCGTGTCCACCGGGACCTCGAGCCCCTCGTAGAAGCCGCTCCTGACCAGGATGGAAGCCCCCCCAGGGACTCCGCGCCCCCCGTGCCCTCGACCCGGGCCGCTCCTCCCCTGCATTCGACCTCCGACGGGACGTCGGGCGTGACCCCGCTCACCCGGGTGGGGTCGCCCTGCATCCTTCATCGGGTGGGGAATGCGGCGGCTTTATCGAGGGGGGGGCGGCGGCGTTCGTGCGCCGCGGACGCGACGCCGGCCACGCAGGAGCTCGCGTGCGTGGCGTCGGGTGGCGTCCGTGATGGCCTCGCCGCCCGCCATGCGCGCGATCTCCTCCACGCGCTCCTTCTCCCCCAGGGGCCGCACCTCCGCGTGGGCCCGGCGGTCCCTGACCGCCTTCGCCACCCGGAGATGCGTCTCCCCGCGTGCGGCGATCTGGGGCAGGTGGGTGATGCAGAGCACCTGGTGCTCGGCCGCGAGCTCCCCGAGCACGCGACCCACGCGGTCCGCCGCCCGGCCGCTCACGCCGGCGTCCACCTCGTCGAAAACCAGCACCATGCCTGCGTCGCTGCGACGCAGCACGTTCTTCAGCGCCAGGAAGACGCGCGAGAGCTCACCGCCGGAGGCCACGCGCTGAAGCGGACGGGGCGCGTCGCCCGGGTTGGCGGCGAAGCGCAGCTCGGGCGACTCGGCGCCCCCGGGACCACACGGCATGCCCTCGGGAGCAGGCGCCGCATCGAGCGCCACCTCCAGACGCGCACGCGGCATGTCGAGCGCAGCCAGGGCGGCCTGGACTTGGGACGCCAGCCGCCGGGCCGCGCGCGCGCGCCCGCGCGAGAGCGCCAGCGCCTCGCGCTCGAGCGCCTCCCGCAGCGGCGCCTCGCGTTCCTCGAGCTCGCGCAAACGCTCGTCGCTTCCGGTCAGGCTCGCCTGCTCGGCCGAGAGCGCCTCGCGCGTCTGACCGATGGCCTGCTCCGTTCCGCCGTACTTGCGTCGCAGCCGCTCGAGCAGCTGGAGGCGCTCCTCCACCTGGGCCAGCCGGCCGGGATCCACCTCCACGCCGGCGCCATAGCGTTCGAGGTCCGCTCCCACGTCGGCGAGCTCCGCCTGCGCGTTGCGGATCCGCTCCGCCAGCTCGCCCAGGCGCGGGTCCAGGGAGGCCACCTCCTCGAGGCGTCGAGCCGCCTGGCCGGCGAGGTCCGCCGCGGCGGCCGCGTCGCCGAGCGTCGGGTCGCCCGTCAGCGAGGATGCGGCCGCCATGGCCTCGGCGCGCAGCCGCTCCGCATGGGCCAGGCGAGCGTGCTCGGCCTCGCGCGTCGCAAACTCGCCCGGCTCGAGCTCCGCCTCCTCGATCTCCCGCAGCTGGAAGGCCACGAAGTCCGCGCGGCGGGCACGCTCCTCCGCCTCCGCCGCCAGGCGCGCACGCTCCGCACGCACGGCCCGGAGCTCCTCGTAGGCCGCCTCCAGCGCGTGGCGACGCTCCAGGAGCCCGCCGAAGGCGTCGAGCAGACGGCCGTGGCGCTCCGGTCGCCGCAGCGCCTGGGACTCGTGCTGGCTGCTGATCTCCAGGCGGCCGGCGAAGAGCTCCGCCAGCGTGGAGACGGGCACCAGCCGGCCCGCCACCTGCGCCCGGCTGCGTCCGCCGCGCGACACGATGCGGGAGACGACGAGGACGCCATCCTCGTCGGCGAGGTCGCGCGCCCGGAGCTCCGCCTCCAGCTCCGGCAGCCCCTCGGTGCGGAAGACGGCCTCGACGCGCGCCTCCGACGACCCGTCGCGGACCGCGTCGCTCCACGCGCGCCCGCCCGCCAGGAGCGCGAGCGCCCCCAGCACCAGCGACTTCCCGGCGCCGGTCTCGCCCGTCAGCACGTTCAGCCCGGGGCCGAACTCGATCTCGGCCTGCTCCACCACCGCCAGGTCCGCGATGCGGAGCGTCTCGATCAACGCTCACCCCAGCGCAGCTTGCGACGCAGCACCTCGAAGCGATTGCGCTCGGGCGGGACGATGAGCCGCACGGGATGCTCCGAGCGGCGCACCTCCACCACGTCCCCGGGCTCAAGCGGCACGCCCTCCTGACCGTCCACGGTGAGCTGCACCTCACCGCCGCGGGGCTGGACCGTCACCTCGATCCGGGCGGAGTCCGCCAGCACCAGCGGCCGCTGCGTCAGCGTGTGGGGACAGATGGGCGTCAGCACCAGGGCCCGCACGCCGGGCACCAGGATCGGGCCGCCCGCCGAGAGCGAGTAGGCGGTGGACCCCGTCGGCGTGGAGACGATCAGGCCGTCGGCGTGGTAGGTGGTGACGTCTTCGTCGTCGGCCCGGGTGGTGAGGTCGATGATGCGTGCCAGGGCGCCCTTGGTGATCACGGCGTCGTTGAGCGCCAGCCACGGCCCCTCGCCGCGCCCCGCGCGCTGGAGCCGAACCTCCAGGCGCATGCGCTCCTCCACCTGCATGCGCCCGGCCAGGGAGCGCTCGAGCGCGTCGTCGAGATCCTGGACTCCCACGGCGGAGAGGAAGCCGAGCGTGCCGAGGTTGGCGGCCAGGATGGGGACGTCACGCGTCCCCGCCTTGCGCGCCACGTCGAGCAGCGTGCCGTCTCCGCCCAGCACCAGCAGCAGGTCGGCGTCCGCGGCCACCCGCTCCCGGGAGGCGCCCTCCCGACCCGCGACCGCGCCGGCCTCCTCGTCCAGGCGCACCACGAGTCCGCGCTCGGCGAGCCCCTTCTCCAGCTCGCGCACCACGCCGGCAGCCTGCGGCTGGCCGGGCTTCAGGAACACCCCCACGGTCCGAATCGTCACGCGCGCGCCTCGGCGGTTCAGCTCACGCTAGCATCGCGTCATGTCCCCCGACGAGTCCCTCGAGCTGTTCGAGCGCGAGCGGCAGCGGGGTGCCCGCCCCGAGCCGCCCCTCGCCGACCGCATGCGTCCGCGCAGCCTGGACGAGGTGGTGGGCCAGGCACACCTGATCGGGCCAGGTGCGCCCCTGCGCACGCTCGTCGAAGCGGGCGCCCTCCCCTCGCTGATCCTTTGGGGTCCGCCCGGCTCCGGCAAGACCACGCTCGCGCGCTTGCTGGCGGGCGGCGGCCACGCGCCCGACGCGCGGCAACGCCGCTTCGTGGCGCTCTCCGCCGTGGGCGCGGGCGTGAAGGACGTGCGCGCGGTCGCCGAGCGCGCGGCCCGCGAGCGCGCCGGCGGCGTGCGCACGGTGCTGTTCCTGGACGAGATCCATCGCTTCCACCGCGGGCAGCAGGACGCCCTGCTCCCCCACGTGGAGGACGGCACCGTGACGCTGCTGGGCGCCACCACCGAGAACCCCTCCTTCGAGCTGGTGCCCCCGCTCCTGTCGCGCTGCCGGGTCTTCGTGCTGGAGCGGCTGGACGAAGCGGCGCTGGCCACGCTGGTGGACCGGGCGATGGCGGATCCGG
>JBFGJV010000039.1:0-19117 GCA_041577015.1 Myxococcota bacterium | reverse complement strand
TGGGCGAGTTCGACGTGGCGCAGCTTGCGGCGGAGTACGGGGGCGGCGGCCATCGCAACGCGGCGGGCTTCACCGTCGCGCTGGAGGAGTGGCTGGAGCGCTTCGTTCAGGACCAGGCTTAGGCACGTCTGCCCTAGCCCCTCTCCTGCGCCTGCTTCCAGCGCTCCGGGGTGAGCGCGCGAATCGAGAGCGCGTGGATTTCCTGGCCCATCATGTCGTCGAGGGCCTCGTAGACCATGCGCTGCGCTTCCACCGGGGAGAGCCCCTCGAAGCGCGACGACACCAGGACGGCGCGGAAGTGGCCGGCCCCACGGGCGGCGCCCGCGTGTCCCGCGTGCAGATGACTCTCGTCCACGACCTCGATGTGCGAGGGGTCGAGACGTTCGCGGAGCCGCTCCTCGATGCGCGCGCGCCGGTCCATCGCGTGGACACGAGTGTCGCCCGGGGGTCGCAGCGGGTCAAGCGCGTGGCTGCGTCTGCTTCGCTAGCCTTGGAGCGTCGAGGAGCCGTCGGTGCCCGAAGCGACCGCGTCCCGAATCTCGCGCCTCTGGCGCTTCGTCCGCAGTCATCCGGTCACGACGGGAGTGTTCGTGTTCGGCGCGGTGGCCGGAGCGACCGCCGCGATCTGCATCCCGCTCGGCTCCGAGGGGCTGTCGCCGGTGGCGCGAGGGCTTGCCGGCGCCCTGCTGGGCGCCTGGCTCGCCATGTTCCCGCTGGGCTTCCGTCTCTTCGAGTAGCTTCGAGCCGGGGGGGCGGCGCTCCAGGAGGCTGGGGAGGTGAGCGCTCGTGTCGACCCAGGGCCGCGTGCTGCTCGCCTTCGCCGTCTGGTTGCTTGCCGCGATCGCCTTCGGCGCCGCCGGCGGCCTGCGCATGGCGCCGGCTCCCTTTGCCCAGCTGGTGCTCCTGACGATCTTCGGAGCCCTGCTGGCGATCTATGCGGCCAGCCCCGGCCTGCGGGGCTGGCTGTACGGACTGCCCCGCGATGCGCTCGTCGCGGTGCACCTGAGCCGCTTCGTGGGCTTCTACTTGCTCTACCTGCACGGCCAGGGCCAGCTCCCCCGGGAGTTCGCGGTCACGGGCGGCTGGGGTGACATCCTGGTGGCCTTCGTGGCTGCGGCGCTGATCGCGGCCCGCCGTCTCGGCAACACGCCCCCGCCCATCGCCTATCTGCTCTGGAACGCCTTCGGTCTGCTGGACATGGTGTTCGTGGTGGGGACGGCCGGGCACCTGGCCGTGACGCGCCCCGGGTCGATGGACGCGCTGCTGCGGCTCCCGCTGAGCCTGCTGCCCTGCTTCCTGGTGCCCCTCGTCCTGTTCGCCCACGTGGTCCTGATGCTGAGGCTTCCCCCTCTGGCCCGGAAGGAGCGCGCCTGAGTTCGGCTACGCTCGTGGTCGAGGGACGGGGCGCCCGGGAGGTCCGAGCATGATTCGGATCCGCGGTGTCTACGAGGTAGCGATTCGCGTGCGCGATCTAGAACGCGCCGAGCGCTTCTACCGCGACGTCCTGGGGCTGGCGCCGGGACTCCGGGACGAGCGGAGACCCTGGGTGTTCCTGCGCGCAGGCAGCGGGGGGATGATCGTGCTGCAGGAGGACCCGGGCGAGTGGCCTGCCCAGCACTTCGCCTTCACGGTGGACGAGCCCGAGATCGAGCGGGCAGCCAAGCACCTGCGGCAGCGGGGCCTCGCGGTGGAGGGGCCAACGTTCCACGCCTGGATACCGGCGCACTCGCTCTACTTCGCCGATCCCGACGGGCACGCGCTGGAGCTGTGCGCGCCGGCCTCCGCCGACTCGGGCGGCGCAGGCAGCGCGACGGCGGGCGCACCGCGCGGGGCGGGCTAGGCTCCCGGATCCGGAGCTCGATGCTCCTCATGTCGGGGGAAGGATGAACGCCAAGATCCACGAGCTGATGTCGGAGTCCGTCGTCACCACGCAGCCGCACAAGAGCGTGGAGCACGTGCGCAAGCTCATCGAGCGCAACAAGGTGAGCGCGATCCCCGTGGTCGGAACGGACGGAGAGCCCGTCGGCATCGTGTCTGCCACCGACCTGGTGCCCGAGCTCAAGGCCAGCGCACCGGTGGGCACGATCATGACCGAGAAGGTGTACACGGTTCCCAAGTACGACGACGTGAGCGTCGCGGCGCGCATCATGCGCAACCACAAGATCCACCGGGTGGTCGTCACCCACGAGCAGAAGGTCGTGGGGATCCTGAGCGCCTTCGACCTGCTGAAGCTGGTGGAGGGCCGTCGCTTCGTGGCGAAGAACCCGCCCACCCCGGCAAAGCGCAAGGGCTCGAAGCGCTCCTGATCGGGCCGGCGGAGACGGCTCCGCGCCCGCGCCGAGGAGACGCGAGGCGTCTCCCACCGGCACCGGAGCGCGGAACTCGAGGTTTCGACTCGGGAATCACGCCTCAAGGGAAACCCGCAGGCGACCGATGCGAAGCCCGTCATGGGACGCCTGCGCGCGCTCGTGCTCTGCTCGGCGATGAGCGTGGGAGTGGCCCTGGTCGCGGGTGAGGTCTTCCTGCGCCTGGCGCGCGAGCCCATCGACCTGGAGCGGCTCCGGGCGAGCTCCCTGGCATACGAGCGCGTGGCCTTTGCCCGGCATGCCTTTCCCAGGAGGACCCAGCGGGTTCGTGCCACCGACTCGGAGCGAACGGCCGTCCAGATCGGCCCGCGCGGCTACCGGGGACGGGACTTCGCGGTCCCCAAGCCGGCCGGCACCCGTCGCGTGGTGGTCCTGGGCGGCTCGGCCGCCTTCGATCCACACGCGGAGCCCGACCGGGACTGGCCGCGGCGCGTGGAGGCCCGGCTCCGCCGGCGCGGTCTGCATGCCGTCGAGGTGATCAACGCCGGCATCCCGGGACACGCCAGCGCCGACTCGCTCGGTCGGCTCTTCTCCGAGATCTGGATGTTCGAGCCCGACTGGGTGCTCGTCTACCACTGCTGGAACGACCTCAAGTACTTCTCCTGGCTGGGCCCGGACCGCAGCCTGCTGCACGGCGTGCGCGCTCCGCTCGCACGGTCCGGCGACCGTCGGGTCTGGAACCCGTTCGTGCACGCGTCGGGGCCGGTGGATCGTCTGCTGGCGAGCTCGCAGCTCTACCTGCGCGCGCGGCGACGCTACTGGGAGTGGAAGCTCGGTCTGATCGGACCCGAAGGACTCATCGCCCTGGATTCGGAGCGCGAGCGCCGGCGCCGGCGTGGCGAGGGGCTTCCCGAGAGCTTCGAGAGCTGGGGACCCCGCCAGCTCGAGCTCACCCTGGAACTGATCGTCTCCGCGTCGCGTCGGATCGGGGCCGAGCCCCTCCTGATGACCCAGGCCCGTCTGCTCGCGGCGGACAATACGCAGGAGGACGTGGCGCGCATGAACCTCGCCTACCTGGGACTCTCCCACCAGGGGGCGTTGGAGGCGTTTCGCGCCTGCGACGACACCATCCGAAAGGTGGCCACGACCGAAGACGTGCCCTGGCTCGACGCCTCCGCCGGAATCAGCGGCCACGCGCGGCTCTTCCAGGACCACGTGCATCTGAGCGAGGCCGGCAGCGAAAGACTGGCTCGCCGGGTGGCGGACGATCTGGCCGGGCGCCTGGAGACGAGTCGACGTGTGACACGTCGCCCTGCGGACGAAGCCTCTAGCCCGCCAGCCCGGCCGCCCGCAGGGCCTCGAGCACGACCCATCCGTCGCCCGCCTGAGCGAGCGCGCGGCGCTTCGCCTCGGCCTCGGATGCTCCGTGGACCACCAGCGTGCGCGAGCGGGAGCCCGCCTCCAGCTTGAGACGGACGCGCCACGCGGATCCGAACGGCTCCGGCGCCGGGGCAGCACTCGCACTCGAGGCGGGGGCCGCGGAACGCGGGGCGGTCCGCTCGGCCTCCCGTGCGACCCCCTCCAGGAAGCGGTACCAGCTCTCGGGGGCATTCTTGATGCGCACCCCGACGCCGCCCTGGGTGACGCTTCGCAGGGGAGCCGCCACCACGCGCCGCCACACCACGCGTCCGGCGATCGGAATCCGGTCGCGTCCGGACGCGGCGAGATCGATCCAGACCTCCTCGCCGCGCCGCGTCTGCGCGTTGGTCTGCACGAAGAAGCCGTTCCGGGACACGTTCAGCACCATGCCGCCGTAGGCGCTGGGCCCCACGCGTAGCCGGCACGGCATCCGCTTGTTGAAGCGCGGCTCGGCCTGCGGTCGCAACAACTGGTCCCCTCCCCTGGGGCGCTTCGGTAGCTCGACGGGCCGGCTTGAGCCGCCGGCTCGGGTGCAGGTAGCCTGTGCCCGAGGAGGCGGCACCATGGAAACGCCCGAGGAGCTTCGCTCCGCGCGCGAGAAGGTCGTGCGCGAGCACATGGAGGCGGAGAACCGGCGCGACTTCGCCTCCGCGATCGGGACCTTCCGGCATCCGCGCTACGAGCTGGTGGCCACGGGCGCCATCCACGACGGTCACGAGGAGGTGGAGCGCTACTTCCGGGAGACGCGAACGGCCTTCCCGGACCAGCGCAACGAGCTGATCTCGCTCCGCCATGCGGAGGACGCCGTCATCGTCGAGTTCTGGCTGCTCGGCACGCACCGGGGTCGCCTGGGCAGCCTCGAGCCCACGGGACGTACCTTCCGCTGCCGCATGGCAGCCTTCTTCCTGTTCGAAGGCCCGAATCTCGTCTGCGAGCGCGTCTACTTCGACACGGGGACGATCCTGGGCCAGCTCACCGGAAACGGCGAAGCCTGAGGCACGCCCGGATTGCGTCTCTACGACTTTCCCGACTCCGGCAACGGCTACAAGGTGCCTTCGACCTAGGTCCCTTCCGGGCCGTGCGGGCGTGGCTCGACCGCGTCGCGGCGCTCCCGGGCCACGTCCCGATCACGGCCCCTCCGGCTCGCTAGTATAGGGTCATGGATGGCTCGAAGCGCCTGTTCCTCGCCATCAACGTCCTGGGTGGCCTCGCGGTGCTGGGGAGCTACGCGCAGGGCCTGGGCAGCCATCCGGAGCTGCGGCAGGCGATGTGGGGGGGCGTCCCCGAGACGTGGAAGCCGATCTACACCGTCTCGATGCTGCTCGCGGCCGTCGGCTACTTTCCGACCTTCAGCTACTTCCTGCTGGGTCTCGACGCGCAGAGGGCTCGCTTCGGTGAGCGCTTCGGGTTCGGGCTGGTGAACGCCCTGTACGTGGGGGTGCTGCTGCCCTCGGCACTGTGGATGCCGCTCACCGTCGTCATGCTCCAGAGCCCGAGCACCTTGACCTGGGTGGCCATCCGGGTCGTGCTGGCGCTGGTGGGGCTCTCCGCGCTGGGGCTCCTGGTGGCGCTCTTGCGCGTGCGCCAGGCGCCGCGCGGCCTGTGGTGGGGCCTGGCCGTGGTCGGGCTGCTGCCCTTCTGCTTCCAGACCGCCTTTCTCGACGCCCTCGTCTGGCCGGCCTGGTTCCCGCGGTAGAATCCGGGTTCGATCCGGAGGAGCCCGATGCTCCAGGCCGACACCGAGCCGCGCGCGGTCGCCGATTTCCGGCGCGAGGTGCGCGCCTGGATCGAGGCCAATCGGCCACCGGATCCCGGCTTCAAGCTGCCCCAGAGCTTCCTCGAGGTGGAGTCCGAGCGGCAGTTCACCTACCTGCGCGACTGGCAGCGCAGGCTGTTCGACGCCGGCTATCTGGGGCTCGACTGGCCCCGCGAGCACGGAGGAGGCGGCGGCGATCCGGAGCGTCCGCAGCGCGTGGTGTCCCAGGAGCTCAACCGCGCCCGGGCACCCTTCCTGGTCAACGTGATCGGTCTGCAGTGGGCCGGTCCCACGATCCTGGCCTACGGCACCGAGGCGCAGAAGCAGTGCTTCCTGGCCCCGATCCTCTCCGCCGAGGAGATCTGGTGCCAGGGCTTCAGCGAGCCGGGCGCCGGCTCGGACCTGGCGAGCCTGCAGGCGCGCGCCGAGGCCACCGAGGAGGGCTGGGTCGTCACCGGTCACAAGGTCTGGACCACGCTGGCCCACTTCGCCCGGTGGATGATCCTGCTGGCCCGAACGGATGCCTCGGTCGGGAAGTACGAGGGCCTCTCCTACTTCCTGTTCCCCATGGACGCGCCCGGCGTGACGATCCAGCCGCTGGTGAAGATGACCGGGGAGGGTGGCTTCAACCAGGTGATCTTCGATCGCGCTCCCATGCCGCGCGAGGCGCTGCTGGGTCGCCAGGGCCAGGGCTGGAAGATCGCCATGACGACCCTCACCTTCGAGCGCGGCGCGGCGGAGGGCACGGGCGGCGGCCAGTCGGCCACCAGCGCGGAGTCGATCCGGTCGCTGGTGTCGCGGGCGGCCCGCACCCACCGGAACGGACGGCCGGCGGCGGAAGACCCGCTGCTGCGGGACCGCATCGTGGCGCTCTGGATCGAGGAAGAGGCGATCCGACTCTCCGCCCAGCGCGCCCGCCTCGCCGGGCTGTGTCAGGACCGCCCCTACGCGATCCCCATGATGATGAAGCTGCTGGCCTCCGAGTACAACCAGCGCGTGGCGGACGTGGCCTGCCAGCTGCTGGGCCCGGACGGGACGCTGTGGCTGGGCGACCCGGAGGCGCCCGATCGCGCCGAGTGGCCGCGCGCGTACATGAACTCCTTCGGCATGACGATCGGCGGCGGCACCAGCGAGATCCAACGCAACATCCTGGGCGAGCGCGTGCTCGGCCTTCCCAAGAGCAAGTAGGTGCGACGGTGATCCGGCTCGAGCTCCCCGGCGACTTCGGCGTGACGGAGGAGCACCTGCTGCTGCGGGACGAGGCGCGGCGCTTCCTGGACGAGCGCTGCTCCCCGAGCGAGGTGCGGCGGCTCGCGGAGTCGCCCGAAGGCCACGATCCCGGACTGTGGAAGGAGATGGGACGGCTCGGCTGGGCCGGTCTCGCCCTCCCGGAGGAGCACGGGGGCGCGGGTCTGGGGCACGTTCCCCTGGCGCTGCTCCTCGAGGAGATGGGACGGCGCCTGGTGCCGTCGCCCTTCTTCGCCTGCCTGCTGGCCGGCTTCGCCCTGGCACGAGCGGGTGACCGCAGCCAGCGCGAGCGCTGGCTCAACCCGATCGCCGCCGGGGAGACGATCGCCACCCTCGCCTTCACCGAGCCCGGCGGGGCCTTCGAGCCCGAGCACCTGACGGCGCAGGCGGAGCCGGTATCGGGCGGTTTCGTGCTGCGGGGGAGGAAGACGCACGTGCCGGCGGCCGCGGTGGCGGGGCTGCTGGTGGCACCCTTCCGCGTGCCCTCGGGCGAGGTGGCGCTCTTCGCGCTCGAGCTCCCGACCCCGGGCGTCACGATCGAGCCGGAGACGGGCGTCGATGCCACGCGCCCTACGGCGCGCGTGAGCTTCGACGGCGTCCGCGTCGCGAGCGAGGCGCGGCTCGGGGAGGATGGCGCGACGGCGCTGGCGGACGTGCTGCTGCGCGGGGCGGCGGCCCTGGCGGCGGAGATGGCCGGCGGGGCCGACGGCGTGCTCGAGCTCACGCGGCAGTACGCGATCCAGCGCGTGCAGTTCGGCCGGCCCATCGGCGCCTTCCAGGCCGTGAAGCATCCGCTCGTGGACACGATGATCGGCGTCGAGCTGGCCCGCACCCAGGCGCTGGCCGCCGCAGCGGCGCTGGATCATGCCCCGCCGCAGGCGGAGAGCTACGCCCGCATGGCCAAGGCCCTGGCCGGCGAGGTGTTCGCCGCCGCCACGCGCCGCGCCGTGCAGCTCCACGGCGGCTACGGCTTCACCTGGGAATGTGATGCGCATCTCTATCTGCGGCGCGCGCTGTGGACGTGCGCGGTGTTGGGTGATGCGCTCCATCACCGGCAGAAGCTCGCGCAAGCTCTCTTCTCCGCGAATGCCGAATAGCGCTCCCTCCGTGGCGTCGAAGCAGACGGACCCGTTTCACGGGGGGTGAAAGGATGAAGAGGATCGTGAACCGTTGGGGTCGCATCGCGACCGTACTCGGGGCCGCGCTCGCGTTCGCGCTGACCGCGGCACCCGAGGCAAGGGCCGGGCATCGGAACGACGAGGACAGCGACTCGCGGCGCTACCACCGCCGCGGCAGGACGCATCCGAGTCACGTGGTGACCGTGCGGCCAGACCGCAGGCAAGGGAGGCATTGGCGACACCACCGCCACCATCGGCACCACCGACACTGCGGGCATCGCTGGCACCACGACCGCTCCCACGGGATCGTGTACGGGTACGGCACGCCGCGGCACCCGCGCCGCGCGCGGGTGTTCCGCGTGCACGAGCACGGCCGCTACTACTGCGCGCCGTGTCGGCATGCGTTCCGGAGCCGCCATACCTTCCACGACCACCTGCACGACCACCACCACGTGCCGCTCTGGCGGCTCCCGTTCGTGATCGTGCACTCGGCACTCGGCTGGGTGTTCTACGGCTGATCCCGAGCTGGCGCCCAGGGGGCCGGTGTCGCGCAGGCGGCGCCGGCCCTCGGGGCTTCCCGAGGCCCGCCCCTAGCCGCTCTCGACGGTGATCCTGCGCCCAGCCGCGCCCGGCTGCTTCGGCAGCCGCACCGTCAGGACGCCGTTCTTGTACTCGGCGGAGGCCTTGTCGGCGTCCACCTCGCAGGGCAGAACGACGGTGCGTTCGAACACCCCATAGGAGCGCTCGGAACGCTGCCAGCCGCGGCCGCTCTCCTCGCTCTCGGCGCGCTTCTCACCGCAGATGGTGAGCTGGTCGCCGGCGAGATGCAGCTCGAAGTCCTTCTCCTCGAGACCCGGGAGCTCGGCGATCACCTCGACCGCCTCGTCCCCTTCGACGACGTCCACGCTCGGGGAGAAACGAACCATCTGGCCGAAGGAAGACTCGAAGGGTCCCCCGCGCCAGAAGTCCTCGAAGAGGCGGTTGACCTCGTTCTGGAGCGTCCAGAACGAGTCCTCGTGGCGGCGCACCGGAACGTCGCTCCGCCGACCCCTCCGAAACACCTTGGGGAGTGTCATTCCCACATACCTCCTTTCCGTGCCCCGTTTAAGCACGAACGGAGGCACGTCAAGCCGGCTAGAGGCGGACCACCGCCAGGATGCCCAGGAGGCTCCCCACCAGGGCGACCAGGTAGAGGAGCGTGGCCACCGCCGCCTCGCTGGAGGCGCCCACCAGGTCGATCCAGAGCGAGCGCAGGTGGTGGGCGCCCTTCCAGAGCGGGAGCGCGATCAGCGCCAGCAGGACCAGGCTGCCCAGCGGGTTCGTGGCCAGCTGACGGGCCCGGTCGTAGTCCAGTGCCGCCTCCGGGAGCAGGCCGAGCGGGGCGGCCAGGGTGACGGTCAGCAGATAGCCAGGCAGCAGCAGCGTGCCCAGCATGATCCCGGCTCCGAAGAGCAGCCAGATCACGGGCTCCAAGCGGAGCAGGGCGTGCCTCACGGCCAGAGCCCTCCCAGGATCGCGAGCAGGGCGACGCTCAGCGCGATCCAGGCTCCGTAGAGCATCGCCTGGATCACCGGGCGCGGCGGCGGCTTGAGGGGCCCGATCCGGGCCGGCTGGGCCTTCGGGAACAGGGCGAAGAAGCGCACGCCCACGAAGATCGCCGAGAGCAGGACCAGGGCGTGGAAGGCCAGGTAGAGCGGGTGGGCGAAGCTCGTGAGCAGCGCCTGCCAGGCCTCGGGCCCGTCCGCCAGCGCCCACGCCACCCGCAGGGTGACCAGGCCCACCAGCAGGTACACGAGGCCGGTGGCGTCGAAGAGCAGGTAGCGCCGCATGCGCGGCCGGGTCCAGAAGTCTTCCGGGAGCTGCGGCGGGGCGGCCCGCGTGGGCGCGGGTCGCGAAGGCCGCATGGCGTCGGGATGCGCGAAGCTCGCCACGGCTCAGCCTCCCCGGCGCGGCACGACGAGGGAGGTGGCCCAGTCGATCACCGCATTGAACTTGGCCTGGTTGACCGCCGCCGCCGGGTCCACGTTCTTGGGACACACCTCGCTGCACTCGTTGGCGTAGGAGCAGGAGAAGACGGTGCCCTCGCCTCGGAACACCTGGTTGCGCTCCCGCGCGCCCTCGTCGCGGCTGTCCATGTTGTAGCGGTGACCGAGCGCGATGGCGGCCGGGCCCAGGAACTCGGGCTCCCGCGCCACCACCGGACACGCCGAGTAGCAGAGCATGCAGTTGATGCACATGCTGAACTGCCGGAACGCCTCCAGCTCCTCGGGCGACTGGCGGTGCGTGCCCTCCTCCAGCGAGCGCTCCTTGGCCTTGATGATCCACGGCTTCACGGCCCGGAACTTCTCCATGAAGCCTTCCATGTCCACGACCAGGTCGCGCACGATGGGGAAGTTGGCGAGGGGCGCCACCTCCACCTCGTCGCCGTAGACGGAGAGCGGAGCCTTGCAGGTGAGCTTCGGCTCGCCGTTCACGTTCATCCCACAGCTGCCGCACACCGCCATGCGGCAGGACCAGCGGTGGGACAGCGTGGCGTCCATCTCATCCTTGATGTGGTTCAGGGCGTCGAGGATCTTCCAGTCCGGCCGGCACGGCACCTCGTAGCGCTCGGTCCGCGGCGCCTGGTCCCGGTCCGGGTCGAAGCGCGTGACGACGAAGGTCTTCTTCTCCAGCTCGCTCATCAGTACTTGCGCTCCTCCGGCTGCCAGCGCGTGATGGTGACCGACTTGCGATCCAGCCGCGGGCCGCCGGCCTCGAAGCTGGCCAAGACGTGGTAGAGGAAGTCCTGATCGTTCCGGGTCGGGTGATCCGGACGGCTGTGGGCACCGCGCGACTCCTTGCGGTGCAGCGCTGAGATGGCCACCGTCTCCGCCACGTCCAGCATGTTGCCGAGCTCGAGGGCCTGGATCAGCTCGGTGTTGAAGACCGTGCTGTCGTCCTCCAGGCGCAGGTCCGCGTAGCGGCCCTTCAGCTGGGCGATCTGGGTGAGGGCCGCCTGCGTCGCGCCCTCCTCCCGATACACCCCGCAGCCGCTCTCCATGGCCTGGTTCATCTCGCTTCGGATCGGCGTCATGCGCTCGCCGCCCTTCTTGCGGCCGCGCAGCGTCGCGATGCGCGCCGCCTCCTCCTCGGCCTGCCGGCGCAGCGTCGCCTCGGACCCATCCGGGCCCTGTCGGACGTAGCCGGCGGCATGGACGCCGGCACGCGCGCCGAAGACCAGGCACTCGGTGAGCGAGTTCGAGCCCAGGCGGTTGGCTCCGTTGATGGTCACGCTGGCCGTCTCGCCCGCGGCGTAGAGCCCACCCAGGACCGTGGCACCGTCGGCGTCCGTGTCGACGCCGCCCATCATGTAGTGGACCACCGGACGGATCGGGATCGGCTCGTGCACCGGATCCACGCCCGCGTAGGTCTTGCCGAGCTCCCGCACGAAGGGGAGCCGCTTGTTGATCTTCTCCTCGCCCAGATGGCGCAGGTCGAGGTGCACGTACTCGCCGTAGGGGCCCTTCACGCCGCGCCCGGCCTGGATCTCCTGCACGATGGCGCGCGCGATCATGTCGCGGGGCCCTAGCTCCGCCTTCTGACCGACGCCGTAGTCCCGGGTGGTGAGGAAGCGCTCGCCTTCGGCGTTCAGCAGGTGCCCGCCCTCGCCGCGCGTCGCCTCGGTGATCAGGATGCCCGTCCCGGGCAGGCCGGTCGGGTGATACTGCACGAACTCCATGTCCTTGAGCGGTACGCCGGCCCGGTAGGCGAGCGCCATCCCGTCGCCCGTCTTGATGGTGCCGTTGGTGGTGAAGGGGAAGATCTTGCCCGCGCCGCCCGTGGCCAGGATCACGGCTCGGCCCAGGACCGCCCGGACCTCTCCGGTGCGCACGTCCAGCGCCGAGACGCCGCCCACGCGGTTGCCGTCCACCAGCAGCTTCGTCACGAACTGCTCGTCGTAGCGGACGATGCGATCGAAGCGCATCGAGTGCTGGAACAGCGTGTGCAGCATGTGGAAGCCGACCTTGTCGGCCGCGAACCAGGTGCGCTTGGTGGTCATGCCGCCGAAGGCGCGGGTGGCCACGCTGCCGTCCTCGTTGCGGCTCCAGGGGCAGCCCCAGTGCTCCAGGAGCGTGAGCTCCTTCGGAGCCTCCTCCACGAAGTACTCCACCACGTCCTGGTCCGCCAGGAAGTCGGAGCCCTTGATCGTGTCGTAGGCGTGCATGTCGAGGTTGTCGTCGGAGCGCGCGACGGCGGCGGCGCCCCCCTCGGCGGAGACGGTGTGGCTCCGCATCGGGTAGACCTTCGACACGAGCGCGACGCTCAGGCTGGGATCTGTTTCGACGGCGGCGATCGCGGCGCGCAGCCCCGCCGCGCCGCCGCCCACGATCACGATGTCGTGACGGACGACGTCCACCCTCCACCTCCTGCCGAAACCCTTGTTACGCCCGGGTTTTAGCGAACCCCGGGCGGAAGGGAAAGCAGGTCGGGCGCGCGGGCGAACCTAGGCTTGCGGATCACACGGCGCGTCGAGCCCGAAGGGCAGCTCGAGCGGCTCCGCGGCATCACAGTCCCCGTTGCAGAAGTTCTCGATCAGGCCGTCCGGCTGGAGGAAGCCGATCAGCTGTCGGAGCGAGGCGGGAATGAAGCCGCGCAGTCCGTGGGGATCGCAGCGGTTGGGCTCGGCCTGCTGGTTCGCGAGCGGCGGCACGAAGGGGGCATCCTCGGGATCGTCCAGGTCGAAGGACCCGGTGTCGTAGACGACCAGCGCCGACGCCAGCGGACCCGAGCGATCCGGAATCCCCACCTGGCCCGAGACCAGGGATCCCCGCTTCAGATTCGGCAGGCCGAGCGTGCGCGCGGCGATCTCGGTGCCCAGGTTCGAGACCTGCTGGTCGAGCCAGGCCTCGGTCATGAGCACCCGCTTCGGGTTGGTGCCGGGGAACGGATCACGCGTGATGTGCCGGGCGTAGCCGGCCGATTCGCCCCGAACCCAGAGCTGCCCGATCAGGCTGATGCCCAGCGCCAGCTCGGTGGGCTCGGCGATCCCGGTGATCGCCAGCAGCTGCTCGAAGGGGAGGAAGGGGGTGGCGCGCTGGACCAGGAACTCGAAGTTGGTGGACGGGACGTCCACGCTGACGCGCTCCACGTCGGGCGAGAGCGCCGCGAACATGAGCCCCATGACGCCGCCCAGGCTGGCGCCGAAGTAGAACTGCGGCTCCGCGCGCCCGGGAAACACGCCCGCGCCGGACGGCGTCCGGAAGGCCGGGTCCTGGTTGAAGAGGCCGCCGCGCATCATGCGGGCCAGGATCAGCGTGTTGAGCTGGCCCTGGCGCAGCCGAGCCGGCAGCTGGGCGAACTTCCCGAGCTGCGCGACGACCTGGGTCACGATCCAGCTGTCGAAGATGTCTCCGGAGGGTCCCGTCCGATCCGGCCGGGAGAGACCGCGCCAGTCGGTGGCGCCGGCCAGATAGGGGAAGCTCTCGAAGCCGAGAGCACGCACCTCGTCGGTGAGCTCGTCGGCGACGAGGCCGCGGATCGTGCTGCGCCCGTCTCCGAAGAGGCCGTGGCCGATCACGAGGGGTCGCGCCACCTCTTCGTCGAGCACCGCGCAGGGAATCGCGATGGTGTAGGGAGCGTTGGTGAAGCCGTTCTGGACCGGCCTTCCGTCCGCGTCGACGTTCAGGAAGGTGTCCGCCTCGGGCAACGCGACCAGGTCGGCGGTGAGGAAGAGCGGCACCTGGTAGCTCCCCTCCACGATGCGCCAGATCAGCGTGTCCGGGTCGGCGCAATCCGCGTCGGGCCCCAACGGGTCCACCGTGAAGGTCTGGACCCCGAGCTTCTCCTGCTCGTCCAGCCAAGCGAAGGCCTGGTCGCGCATGGAGAGCATCTGGCCGGCGAGCCCCTGCTCGCTCTGCACCTGGAACTCGAAGGCCAGGATCAGGTTCCAGCGCGGCACCTGGGCGCGGCGGCGGAGGTCGTGGAAGAGCCGCTCCAGCCCGGCGCGCCGGGCCTCCACGGCGGGGATCGTAGTGGGCCGCCGGTTGCGGAGCGCCGCGTAGACGGGCTCCGGCGGGACGGGCTCCCCCTGGCCGTCCACGAGGCTCCGCACGGCGACGGCGTAGCGGTGCCCGGGAACCAGGCTCTCGGCGGGACGCACGAAGAGCAGCTGGCGCAACGGGTCGGTCTGGCGGGCGTCCAGCTCCACGAAGTGGAGCACGCGCTCGCCGGTGGTGAGGTCCACCAGCACCGTCGGGCTGTCGCGGTCGAGCGAACGATCGTCGTAGGTGCGTCGCTCGCGGACCAAGGTCGCGGCCCGCGAGGCCTCGAGGTCCACGCCCGCCGGAACCGGGAAGTTCATCAGGATCTGCGCGCCGGGACTGAAGCCGTCCAGGACCGAGAATTGCTCGGTCGGTACCGGCACGCCGACCTGCTTCGGCGAGCCGACCTCCGGAATGTCGAGACGGTACGAGGTCGGCGTGTCCGCCGGCACGAGGAAGCGCGACGACGGAAACGGCAGCCAGCACTCGGCGCGGTTCAGCACCTCGCACTGGTCGGCGTTCGCGAGGGCGGGGATCAGCTCGAACCAGGTCGTCGCCTGCATCCGGAAGGCCGGCAGGAAGGAGAAGGGCCGCAGCGCGAGGCTCGCGCGCAGCACGTGGAGGCCCTCCCCCAGCTCGGGGAGCGCACCGCTCACGCGATCGCCGTCGCGCGCGAAGCCGGCGGGGTCGAGCGGCTGTCCGTCCAGCTCCACCGAGAGCTGGTCCGTGCGCGCGCGGCGCGGCACGCGGAGCTCGAAGCCCAGGGGCCCCAGCTCCGAGAGCTGGCCGTAGAGCGGTGCCTCGAAGCGGAAGAAGGGGAGCCCGAGCCCGGTCTCGGGGCAGGGCCCCACCGCCAGGGAGAACCCGGCAGCGAGCAGCAAGAGGGGCAGCTTGCGGATAGAGGTCTTCATGCGGGGGACTCCTCGCTCGGGTCGAGAGCGGCGCTGTCGCGGAGGGACGCTCGTGGATGGGGGACGCCGTCCCGCTGCGAAACCGGATGTAGCGATGCAGACGGCGTGCCGCACCGCGGCGCGAGTTGCGCCCGCCCCGGGGGCTCATTCCAAGCCAAAGAGAAAACAATTTCCACCTATTGGGAAAAGCCTTTCAGTCCCGGACGTCGGGCTCCTGCTGGGTCAGGCAGTGGATGGCGCCGAGACCCGTCACGAGATCGGCGCACGGGATGCCGACGATCTCCCGGCCCGGAAGGAGCTCGCCCAGGATCGCGAGCGCCCGCGCGTCGCTCGGGGCGTCGAAGACGGGCACGAGCGCGAGCCGGTTCGCCAGGTAGAAGTTGACGTAGCTGGCGGGGCAGACCGCGCCCTCCACGACGAGACGGGGCGGCAGGGGAAGCTCCACCACGACGAGACGCGCGCCCCGGGCATCCGACATGCCGGCCAGGCGGCGGCGATTCTCGGCCAGCGTTGCGTGGTCCGGATGCGAGACCTCCCGGCCGACCGCCGCGACCACCGTGCCGGGCGCGACGAAACGCGCCACGTCGTCCACGTGACCGTCGGTGTCGTCGCCCTCGATCCCCCCTGCCAGCCACAGCACGCGCTCCGCGCCCAGCCAGTCGGCGAGGCGACGCTCCATGGTGTCGCGATCGCGATCCGGTCCGCGGTTGGGGTTGAGCAGGCACGACTCGGTGGTGAGTACGCTGCCGGCTCCGTCGCCGTCTACCGAGCCTCCCTCCAGCACGAAGTCGGCCTCGAAGCGCGGCAGCCCCAGCACCTTCGCCACCGCGCGCGGCACCGCATCGTCACGGGCGCAGCCCGGATACTTGCCGCCCCAGTTGTCGAAGCGGAAGTCGGCCAGCGCGCGCTCGCGCCCGTCCGACCCGTCGCGCACCAGGAAGATCGGCCCGTGGTCGCGCACCCAGGCATCGTCCGTGGGGATGCGGTGGAAGGAGACGTTCCGCTCGGGGTCCACGCCCGAACGCCGCAGTGCCTTGCGCGCCGACTCCTCCAGCGCATCGTCGCCCACCGCGATGCAGACGGACTCGTGATGCACCAGGTGTCCCACCATGGTGGCGAAGGCCGCTACCACGCGGTCCAGGCGACCGGGCCAGGTATCGGAGTTGTGGGGCCAGGAGAGCCAGGTAGCCCGGTGCGACTCCCACTCGGCCGGCCAGCGCCAGCCGCCGCGGGCGGGAGGTCGTCCGCTCACCGGCGCTTCCTAGTCCCGGAAGCGACGCGCGAGATCGGCGTAGGCGTCGATGCGGCGATCGCGCAGGAAGGGCCACTCCCGGCGCACGCGCTCCATCTCCGCGAGGTCGCACGGGACCACGAGGACCTCCTCCTCGCGGTCCGACGCGCGCGCCAGGACGCGGCCGAAGGCGTCGGCCACGAAGGACTGGCCCCAGAAGCGGATGGCATCCTCCTGGCCCACGCGGTTCACGACGGCCACGAACACCCCGTTCGCGATCGCATGCGCGCGCTGCACCGTCTCCCAGGCATCGTGCTGCGCCGCGTCCACCTCGGGTCCCTCGTCGAGCTGCCAGCCGATCGCGGTGGGATAGAACAGCACCTGCGCCCCGGCGAGCGCGGTGAGGCGCGCCGCCTCCGGAAACCACTGGTCCCAGCACACGAGCGTCCCCAGACGACCGTGCCGGGTGGCCACGGCCTGGAAGCCCAGGTCCCCGGGCGCGAAGTAGAACTTCTCGTGGTAGAGCGGGTCGTGGGGGATGTGCATCTTGCGATACAGGCCCGCCACACGGCCGTTGGCATCGAGGGTCACCGCGGTGTTGTGGTAGAGCCCCTCGGCCCGGCGCTCGAAGACCGAGGCCACGATGACGATTCCGTGGCTCGCGGCCAGCTTGCCGAGCATCTCCGTGGTGGGACCGGGCACGGGCTCCGCCAGGGCGAAGGCGGCGGCCTCCTCGGCCTGGCAGAAGTAGCGGGTGCGGAAGAGCTCCGGCAGGCAGACCACGCGGGCACCCCGGCGCGCCGCCTCTTCGACCCCCTCCCGGGCGCGTCGCGTGTTCGCGTCCGGGGACTCGGACATCCGCATCTGCACCAGGCCGATGCTGAGGACGCGCTCCGTCATGGGATCTCGGTAGGTCACGGGCCGCGGGGTCGCAACCGGGCCGGGGCTTCGCCCCTCACGGGGGGGGCGCGGGTGTGACCGTTCCCGTCACGGTCGGATGGGACCTTCGCGGCATGATGCGTGAGACCCTTCGCTCTCTCGGTGTGATGGCGGGCTTCGTGGCGTTCGCCCTGGCGTGGGCGGGCGTCGAGGCGCGGGCCGGCTGGAGCCGCCCGACGTATCCTGCCTCGGTGGCCGACGAGGTACGGGAGCCCAGCGTCTGGCTCGTGGACGGCTTCAACGTGCTGAACGTGGGGCTGCTGCGCGGGCGGGAACGGCATGCCTGGTGGGGTGGCGCCGCGCGGGCGCGGCTCCTCGAGCGGGTCTCCCGCTTCGAGGACCGGGAAGCTGACGTGTGGGTCGTCTTCGACGGGGATCGCCCCGCCGCGGCAGAAGACCACGACGCGCGCCCGCGGGTGATCTTCTCCGCGCCGGCCGACGCGTGGCTGCTCGCCTGGCTCCGAGGCGACGCTGACCCCACGCGCGTGGCGGTGGTGACGGCCGACCAGCGCCTGGCGGAGCGTGCTCGCCGGCGCGGGGCGAGGGTCGTACCTCCGGGAGCCTTCCTGGCCCGCTGCGGGCTTCGGGACGAGAGCTCCCCGGCGGGGGAGCCGGGAGCCTAGGACTCAGCATCGAGGGTCTCTCCACCCGTCTGGTCCCCCCGGGCGAATCGGCTTGACCCCCGGGCGGGTCCCGCCATAAGGTGCGCACGGGGGTGTCGGCCCGGCGCGTCGCGCGCCGGCGGCGCCCCCGCGTGCTTCGCCAAGGTGGGCCCGTCTGGCCGGCGCAGCGGACCGGCGGACCCCGCGTACGAGAGGATCCATGTCTCACGACATCCCCCACCACCGCGTTCGAGAGACCGCCACGCTTCGCTTCGCGCGCTTCATCGTCCGTCACCGCTTCCCGGTGGCGCTGTTCCTGATCTTCACCACGCTGTTCTTCCTGTACCCGACGGTGAACGCGATCGTGCGCGCCTACGGCCTCCGGCTTCCGGGACCCATCGTGCGCGTGGACACCTCGGCGCGCGCCCAGTATCCGGACCACCCGTTCATCCACGCCCAGGACAAGTTCGCCAAGCGGTTCGGGGGCTCTTCGCTCGTGGCCGTCGGCGTGATCGTGAAGGACGGCAACATCTTCACGCCCGAGACGCTCCAGAAGATCCACCGCATCACGCGTGCCGTGGACGGCGTCGGCTTCGACAGCCAGACCGAGGCGCGCGAGGAGCTCCGCGAGCAGCTGGAAGAGCGCGAGCTCTCGCCGGAGAAGCTCCTGAAGGAGCTGGACACGCGGTTCCCCCCCTACCCGGTCAATCACGACCAGGTGCGCTCCCTCGCCCACAGCAGCACCCGGGTCGTACAGATCGAACCGGACGGCTCCATCACGTCCGACATCCTGATGAGCGACGTGCCCGAGACCCAGGAGGAGGCGGACAAGCTGCGCGAGGTGGTGCTCCAGAACCCGCCGCGCATCTACGGACGCCTGGTTTCCCTGGACGAGAAGGGTGCCCTCATCACGGCGGGGTTCGTGACCGACCGTCTGAGCTCGCGCGAGGTCTACCAGGCCGTCTTCGATCACGTACAGGCCATCAAGGCCGCCGAGGAGGACGACCGCCACGCCATCTACATCTCCGGCGAGCCGACCCACGTGGGCTGGATCCTGAAGCACGCCTACGAGATCGGCGTCTTCGTCGGCCTCACGGTCCTGATCGTCTTCGCCCTGCTGCTCGGCTACTTCCGTCGTCTGCACGGCGTGCTGATCCCCTTCATCGCGGCCATCGCCACCGTCATCTGGGGCACGGGCTTCACCGGCTGGATGGGGATCACCTTCGACCCGCTCGTGCTCGTGATTCCCATGATCATCACGGCACGCGCCGTCTCCCACACCGTCCAGATGGCGGAGCGCTTCTTCGAGGACTTCGAGGTGCTCGCGGCCCAGATGGACGACATCGAGGAGGCCAAGGTCGAGGCTGCCACGGTGGCGATGGGCGAGCTGATCGTGCCCGGGACGCTGGGCATCGTCACGGACTGCGCGGGGCTGCTCGTCATCCTGGTGACCTCGATCCCCCAGATGCGGGACCTCGGCATCTTCGGTGCGTTCTGGGTGGCCTCCATCTTCTTCACGGTGGAGATCCTCCACCCGGTGATGATCTGCTACATGGCTCCGCCCAAG
>JBFGJV010000038.1:0-19352 GCA_041577015.1 Myxococcota bacterium | reverse complement strand
CGAGCGGGATCGAACCGCTGACCTCGTCCTTACCAAGGACGTGCTCTACCAACTGAGCTACGTGGGCCTCGCGGTGACCGACCATCGGGGCCGCGTGGCGCCGCGCGGGCTGGAGCGGGAAACGGGATTCGAACCCGCGACCCCGAGCTTGGAAGGCTCGTGCTCTAGCCAGCTGAGCTATTCCCGCTCGCGCCGCCCGCGGCGACCTCGAACCGGTCTTTGTTTCACCCCTTGGTGGAGAGGGGAGGATTCGAACCTCCGAAGGCGAAAGCCAGCAGATTTACAGTCTGCCCCGTTTGACCGCTTCGGTACCTCTCCGCCCCTGTGCTCGAAAACGTGAAAAATGCGAACGGGACCCCGCCCCTCCGATCCGCGCTCCGGCCGAGTTGCTCGGCCCCGCACGGCCTGCCATCCGGGGTTGTCCGAAAGAGAGAAAGCTTCGGTTCGTGACCCGCGCCGCCCACGACCTGGAGCTGGCGAGGGGACTCGAACCCTTAACCTGCGGATTACAAATCCGCCGCTCTACCAGTTGAGCTACGCCAGCCCGCGCCTCGACCCCGGGCACTATAGGGCTCGGGGAGCGGGCGGGCAACGCCAAACCCACCGGGGAACGCAGGGTTGGGTGCCCTAGGAGCGATCCGAGGGACCCCGCCGCCGGCGCCATTCGAAGAGCACCACGGCCGCGGCGGCGGCCACGTTCAGGGAGGCCACCCGTCCCTCCAGGGGAATGCGGAGCCGGCCGTCCAGCACCGCCTTGACCCCGGGGCGCAGCCCCCGGCCCTCGGCCCCGAAGACCAGGACCAGGTCGCCCTCGAAGAGCCGATCGGGCGCCTGGAAGAGATCCTCGCCCTCGTCCGCGTCCGCCCCGTAGACCCAGAAGCTCCTCTCCTTGAGCTCCCCGAGGGACCGAGGGAGATTGACCACGATCGAGACCGGAAGCAGCTCGAGGGCGCCGGCGCTGGCGCGCACGGCCGCCGGGCTGGGGGGCGCCGCCCGCCGCTCCGGGACCAGGAGCCCGGTAGCGCCCGCCGCCTCGGCCGCCCGGGCCACGGCCCCCAGGTTCTGGGGATCCTCGACCCCGTCGGTGGCCACCAGGCAGCGGCTCCCCGGCTCGCCGAAGGCCGCCAGCTCGGCGAGGGAGGCGAGCGGAAGCGGTCCCGCCTCCAGGAGGACGCCCTGGGCGCGGACGCCGGGCGGCGCCACGGCCTCGAAGTCCTCGCGCGAGAGCTCCTCCACCGGCACGTCCAGGGCCCGCGCCCGCTCCAGCACCTCGCCCAGGCGCCGGGCCGTGCCCTTGTGGACCAGCAGGCGGTGCAGTCTCCGGCGTCGTGCGCGCAGCGCCTCACGAACCGGATGGATCCCGACCAGGCGCTCGAGCCCCCGGCGCGCGCCGGGGTCGTGCTCACGTCCCCGCGGCATCCAGGGCCTTGCCGATCGCCTCCACGAAGCGGCGCGCCGCCGACGCCGGGTCGGAGGCGCGCAGCACGGGACGCCCCACCACGAGCACGTCCGCCCCGGCCCGGATCGCCTGCTCGCAGCTCGCGGTCCGGGCCTGGTCGTCGGCCGCGTCGGCGGGATCCCGGATGCCGGGCACCACGAGCCGCAGCTCCGGGCCCAGGCGGCCGCGGACCCGCTCGGCCTCCGCCGGCGAGCAAACCACGCCATCCAGCCCCGCCCGCTGGCAGAGGGCCGCCAGGCGCTCCACCTGGTCCGCAAGCGGCCCCTCCACGCCGACCTCGGCCACGGCGGGCGCATCCAGGCTCGTGAGCACCGTGACGCCCAGCAGCCAGGGCGGCCGTCGGCCCGCGGCGCGCGCCGCCTCGTCCGCCGCCGTGCGCGCGGCGCGCAGCATGACGCTGCCGCCCGAGGCGTGGAGGGTCAGCATGTCCACGCCGTGATGAACCGCCGCACGCACGGCACCCGCCACGGTGTTGGGGATGTCGTGCAGCTTCGTGTCCAGGAAGACGCGCGCGGCGTCCCGAGCCACCGCCAGCGCCTCGGGGCCGGCGCGCGTGAAGAGCTCGCCCCCCACCTTGAGCCAGCCCACCTCGCCCGCCAGGGTGCGGGCCAGCGCCTTCGCCCGCTCGAGATCGGGCACGTCGAGCGCGACGGCGAGGCGGTCTCGCGCGGCCTGGAAGTCGCTGGGCCTGGTCACTCAGAGGGAGAGCGTAGCGCGAAGCGTCTCGATGCCGGCGAGGAAGCGGTCGGGGTCGTCGATGCGAGGGTGATTCTTGAGCTCGAACTCCACGTACGAGACCAGCTCGCCCAGGGCGGCCCGCACCTGCTCCTGCCCCTGCTCGGGAACGCGCAGCGCGCGGCTCGCGATCTCCTCGGGGTCGAGCGTCCCGGCCGGACCGAGACTCACGTCGGCGAGGAGCGCCGGGAAGCGCTCCGCCAGCTCTCCCACCACCCGCTCGAGGCGCTCCCGCACCGGCTGCGGCCCCTCCACCGCCACCAGGGGAACCGCCAGCTCCGCGAGCAGCTTCACGTGGTCGCCCACGCAGGTGCGAAGCTGCTCGGCATCCTCCTGGATCAGCTCCGCCTCGGGCAGGGCCGCCTCCTCCTCCCCTCCGCGGATCACGCGCACGGCACCCACCATGCGCAGCAGCTGGACGGTGCGCGCGCCGGCGAAGGGATCCAGGCCCTCCTTGCGACACGCCTCCGGGAAGCCGCTCTCCCGACCCAGGGCCTGGAAGAGGAGGCGCTCGCTCTCGGTGAGGCTGGCCTCGCGGCCGGGCACGGGCTCGATGCGCGTACTCGGGTCCTCGAGCTGGGCCAGGAACTCGAGGAGCTCGTCCCGACGGGCCAGTCCCTCGGAGACCAGGCGGCGGGTGGGAAGCGCCAGTCGCACCACGTTGTCGGGCTGGACGTTCCCCTCCCAGAAGTGAACCGTCCCCTCCGTGTAGGAGAAGAGCGAGCGGACGATCTCCTCGACCTGGTGCTTGACGCCGCTCCAAAGCTCCCGAGGCGTCAGGAAGCCGCGCTCCACCAGGACCTTGCCGAAGCGTTCCGGCGGTGAGAAGTGGCGCTCCGCCTCGCGCAGCTGGTCCAGGCTGATGGCGCCGCTGCGCACGAGACAGGATCCGATGCGGTCCACGCGCTGGTTCGAGGTGGCGAAGACCACCTCGCCCCCGTGCAGGTAGATCGACTTGGCTTCGTCCCCCTGGATGAAGAACAAGAAGCCCGACTTGCGCGCCCCGTGAAGCAGACCGAGCACGTCGGCGAGGGGGAAGGCGCGCACGTCGCAGACGAGGGCGAGAGCGCGGTCGGCGGGGAGCGCAACGCCGCCCGCACCGTCGAGGCGCTCGAGGAGCACGGTGCGCGCGCCGCTCTGGAGCAGACGCACCCGCTCCTCCGGTGCGAGGCCGAGCCGGTGCCGGAGCTCGGGCGGCAGCCACAGGCACTCGCTCGCGCTCTCCGGCCCCTGCTCCATGCTCGCTCCTTCGCCCGCGCGCAATCCACCCGGGAACCTCTCCCTTCGACGTGCGCGAGCGCCGTCTTGAGCGCTCCGTGGACGGCCGGACCCACGAGCCGGGAAGCCCGGGAAGTCCACACCGCCGGGCGCTTCGAGTCCACGGCTGCGCTCAAGTTGCCGCCCGGCCCGGCCGATCCAGCCTGCGGGAGGGGCACAGCATGAGCCAGTCGCCCGCACCGAGCCGGCGCCGCTATCGGCGCGTGTCGGTGGACGTACCGATTCGCATCTCCACGATCGACCCGGAGCCGGATCCCAGCACGGGACGGCCCTGCTTCCGCAGCAGCCGGGACCACTGCCGCAACGTGTCCCGCGGCGGGCTGTACGTCCACGCCGAGGACCCGCTCTCGCCGGGCCGCCGCGTCCTGATGGAGCTGGAGCTGCCCGGCGGACGCGGCTTCGAGGCGGTGGGGCGCGTGGCCTGGTGCCGCGCCGTGCACGCCGAGGCCCGGGCTGCCACGGAGATCGGGATCGAGTTCCTCGGCGGCTCGCTGGACCAGCTGGTGCGTCTCGAGGAGTTCCTCTCCTCCTCGAGCCCTCAAGGCACCTAGGCGAGGCTCCGAAGGCGCCGTGGGAGGTTTTCACGGCGCCTTGAATCCTTCGCACCCCAACGGGTATGCTCCCCCGACGATGTCGACCCCGGGGAGCTACAAGTTCGCGGGCCGCAACCGCGCCTTCGAGGCCTATCTGGACCCGGAGGTGCGCAGCGCCCGACGCATGCGCCGCATCCTCGACTCGTTGCGCAGCGAGATCCTGGAGGGCGGCGGGGTGCGCATCCGACGCGTGTTCACGAACCCCCGCGAGATCTTCCGGCTCGAGCTGGAGGTGCCCGAGCTGGCCTACCAGCGCACCACGCTCCTCGACCGCGAGGCCCTGGAGGAGCTGCTCGCCACGGAGGACGTGCGCGCCCGCGTGCGCCGGCGGTCGTCGCTCGCCTGACGGAGGTGCCCGGGGCAGGATTCGAACCTGCACGGCCGATGGCCAGGCGATTTTAAGTCGCCCGCGTCTACCCGTTTCGCCACCCGGGCAATCCCGCTCCAGCCGGCGGGCCCGGCGAGGATAACCCGACCCCGTGTTCCACGGAAAGAAGATCGTGGTGGTGATGCCCGCCTACAACGCGGAGCGTACGCTGGAACGCACCCATCGGGAGATCCCGCACGATCTGGTGGACGAGATCGTCCTCACCGACGACGCGAGCCACGACGGCACCGTGGAGACCTCGCGCCGTCTCGGCCTGCCCACGCTCGTCCACGAAAGCAACCGCGGCTACGGGGCCAACCAGAAGACGTGCTACGCGGAGGCGCTGCGCCGCAACGCCGACGTCGTGGTGATGCTCCACCCCGACTACCAGTACCCCCCGAGCCTCGTCGCGCCCATGGTGGCCATGATCGTGGATGGGCCCTTCGACGTCGTGCTGGGGTCGCGCATCCTGGGCGGTCGTGCGCGCCAGGGAGGCATGCCGCTCTACAAGTACCTCTCCAACCGCCTGCTCACGGCGGTCCAGAACGCCCTGTGCGGCTCCAAGCTCTCGGAGTTCCACACCGGCTACCGCGCCTTCTCGCGCCGGGTGCTGGAGGAGCTTGCGCTGCTGGAGAACTCCGACGACTTCGTGTTCGACAACCAGATGCTGGCGCAGGCGCTCCACGCGGGCTTCGAGATCGGCGAGCTCTCCTGTCCGGCGAGCTACTTCCCGGAGGCCTCCTCCATCAACTTCCGGCGCTCCGTCCGCTACGGGCTCGGCTGCCTCGGCGTCTCGCTCCAGTTCTTCGTGAACCGGCGCGGCTGGGCGCGCTTCCCGATCTTCGATCCCGCCGGCCGCCGGCTGCTGCCCGCCGGCGACGCCGCGCCTGCCCTGGCGAACGAGGCCGGCTGAGCCCCCGCCTACAGGGCGCCCGCATCCCCACCGATACGCCCGGCAGGGGGGCGCAGGGTGGACCTCTACACCGCGTCGGAGCGGCTGGCGCGCGCCTTCGTCGTGGACGCGCACCGACCGGCCCTGGGTCGACACGGCCTGGTGGGCGACGGCGCGAGCGCCGCCCTCGTCGGCGTGGACGGGAGTGTGGACTGGCTCTGCCTGCCCCGCTTCGACTCGCCCAGCGTCTTCGCCTCGCTGCTCGACGCGGAGCGGGGCGGACGCCTGCGCGTGGCGCCGGCGCTGCGGGGGTTCGAGGCGCTCCAGGCCTACGACAGCCAGACCTGCGTGCTCCAGACGCTGTTCCGGGCGCCGGGGCACGGCGTGGCCGTCCTCACCGACTTCATGCCCTGGACCGGCGACCCGCGCTCCTCCATCCACGAGCTGCACCGCCTGCTCGAGGTGCGCGACGGCACCCTCCCCATGGAGATCGTGTTCGACCCGCGCTTCGGCTACGGCCACGAGCCGGCGCGCCTGGAGGTGACCGAGCACGGCGCGGTGGCGCACGGTCCCGACGGGGTGCGTCTGACGCTCTCCGTCGGGGACGGGGTGCGGCTCGCCGCGCGGCCCGAGGGCGGCGTGAGCGCCCGCTTCCAGGCCCGCACCGGCAGCCGGCTCTGGTTCGTGCTGAGCCACCGCTCCCCGCGCCCGGAGCCGATCGCCGCCTACCGCCCCTTCGAGCATCTTCGCGCCACGCGTCGCTTCTGGCGCGGCTGGGCCGGGCGGCTGCGCTACGACGGCCCCTGGCGCCACGACGTGCTGCGCTCGGCGCTCACGCTGAAGCTGCTCCAGTACGCGCCGAGCGGCGCCCTGGTGGCGGCGCCCACCACGAGCCTGCCGGTGGGTTCCGACGGCGCGCGAAACTGGGACTACCGCTACTCCTGGACCCGCGACAGCGCGCTGGCGATCCGCGCCATGACGCTGATCGGCTACCGCGAGGAGGCGCGCGACTTCTTCCACTTCGTGCGCGACACCGTGGACCAGAACGACGACCTGGCCCTGATGGTCGCGATCGACGGCGCGCCGGTTCCCGAGGAGCGCGTCGTGGAGCACCTGCGCGGCCACGACGGGCGCGGCCCGGTGCGGGTGGGCAACGCCGCCCGCGACCAGGACCAGCTCGACATCACCGGCGCGCTGCTGGACGCCGCCTACCTCTATGAGCGCAGCGGCGAGACGCTCTCCGTGCGCCTGTGGCGACACGTGCGCAGGCTGGTGGACCAGGCCATCGAGCGCGTGCGCCAGCCGGACCACGGCATCTGGGAGCCGCGCACGGAGCCGGCGCACCACGTGCACTCGAAGCTGATGACCTGGGTGGCGGTGGACCGTGCGCTGCGTCTGGCACCGCTCTTCGGCGGTGACCGCTCGGAGAAGCGCTGGCTGCGCTCGAGGCAGGGTCTCGAGCGCGAGATCCTGGAGCGGGGCTTCGACTTCGATGCCGGCACCTTCGTGGGCGAATACGGCGGGCGCGAGGTGGACGCGACGCTGCTGCTGATGCCCCTCTACGGCTTCCTGCCCGCCGACGACCCGCGCGTGCGGCGCACGCTGGATCGCATCCGGAAGGAGCTGTCCCACGGCCCCTTCCTGCGCCGCTACGACGGCGGGGACGGCATCGACGCCGACGAGGGCGCCTTCGTGCTGTGCGGCTTCTGGCTGGCCGAGGCGCTGGCGCTCGAGGGACGGCTGGATGGGGCCCTGGAGGTGTTCCACGAGCACGTGCGCGCCACCAACCACCTGGGGCTGCTGGCCGAGGAGATCGATCCCGCCGACCGCAGCCCGCTCGGCAACTTCCCCCAGGCCTTCAGCCACCTGGGCCTGATCCAGGCCGCCGCGCGCCTGGACCTGGCGCTGCGCCTGCGCGACGAGGGACGCGCCGCACCCCCGCGCCTGCCCTTCGACCCGCCCGAGGTGCGCTAGCCGCCCGTCGGACCCGAGAGCTCGAGGCGGCGTCCGTCGCGCGGGTCGAAGAAGTGGAGCCGCTCGGTCGCAAGCCGCACGCCCGCCGTCTCGCCGATCGCGGGCGCCAGGCTCCCCGCTCCCGTGACCAGGGCGCGGAGCGCCGCGCCCGAACCCGCCAGACGGAGGTGCACCAGGGTGGCGTGGCCAAGGACCTCCACCACCTCCACCCGGGCGTCGGCGTGGCCCGTGCCCGGCGCGACCAGCGCCACGTCGCCGGGACGCACGCCGATCACGGGCTCCGGGGGCCGCGTGGACGGCAGATCGAGCGCGAGTCCGCTCGCGCCGGGCAGCAGGTTCATGGCCGGAGCACCCAGGAAGCCCGCCACGAAGACGTTGGCCGGCCGCTCGTAGAGCTCGAGGGGCGGCCCGGCCTGCTGCACCGCGCCGTCGCGCAGCACCACCACGCGGTCGCCCAGCGTGAGCGCCTCCTCCTGGTCGTGGGTCACGTAGAGCATCGTGGCGCCGAGCCGGCGGTGCAGGCGCGCCAGCTCGGCGCGCATCTCGGCACGCAGGCGCGCGTCGAGGTTCGAGAGCGGCTCGTCCAGCAGGAACGCCTTCGGCTCGCGCACGATGGCCCGCCCCAGGGCCACGCGCTGGCGCTGCCCGCCCGAGAGCTGCGCCGGACGCCGCTCGAGCAACGCCGCGAGGCCCAGCGTGCGGGCCACCTCCTCCACCCGGCGCGCGATCTCCGGCCGGGGCGTGCCGCGCATGCGCAGGCCGAAGCCCAGGTTCTCGCGCACGCTCTTGTGGGGATAGAGCGCGTAGCTCTGGAACACCATGGCCACGTCGCGCTCCCGGGGCGGCAGGTCGGTGACGTCGCGCCCGTCGATGCGCACGCGCCCGCGCGAGGGCGCCTCGAGCCCGGCCACGAGCCGGAGCGCCGTGGTCTTCCCGCAGCCCGAGGGCCCCACCAGCACCACCAGCTCTCCGTCGCGCACCTGGAGATCGAGCTCGCGCAGCGCCACCACGCCGCCCGGGTGCTCCTTCGCGAGCCCTTCGAGGCGGAGCTCCGCCATCTCAGCCCTTCACCGCACCGGCGGTGAGGCCGCGCACCATGCGCCGCTGCACCGCCAGCACCAGCGCCATCACCGGAAGCGTCGCCACCAGCGAGGCCGCCAGGATCTCGCCCCAGGGCACCCGGTACTGGCCGCGGAAGAGCGCCACCGCCACGGGAACGGTCTGGCGCTCCAGGGTGAAGGAGAGCGCGAACAGGAACTCGTTCCAGCAGAACAGGAAGGTCACGATCGCCGTGGCCACCAGCGCCGGCGCCGCCAGCGGCAGCACCACCTCCCGGAAGGCGCGCAGGCGCCCTGCCCCGTCGATCCAGGCCGCCTCCTCCAGCTCCACGGGAAGCTCGCGGAAGAAGCCCGCCAGCAGCCACACCGCCAGCGGCATGGCGAAGGTGAGGTACGGCAGCACCAGCGCCGGATAGCTGTCGATCCAGCCCAGCGCGCGGAGCCCCAGGTAGAGCGGCGCCACCAGCGAGATCTGCGGGAACATGCCCACCGCCAGGAGCGCACCCAGCCAGAAGGCCTTGCCGCGGAAGCGCAGCCGCGCGAAGGACCAGGCGCAGGCCGAGCCCAGCAGCAGGCAGAGCACGGTGGTCGAGGCCGCCACCACCAGCGAGTGGCGCAGCGGCTCCCAGAAGGCGCGCTCGGCGAAGAGCGCCCGGTAGTGCGCCAGGGTGGGCTCGCGCGGCCAGAGCGTCACGCCCTCGAAGAGCGCCGCCTCGGAGCTCACGGAGCCCACCGCGGCGATCCAGAGCGGAAGCCCCAGGGCCAGCGCCGCGAGCACGGCCGCGAGGGCGAGCCTCATCGCCGGCCCACCAGGCGCACGTACGCGAGCGCCAGCGCGAAGCCCACGCCGAAGGCGATCACCGAGAGCGCCGCGCCGTAGCCGAAGCGGAGCTCCTGTAGCAGTGCGCCGAAGGTGTAGAGCGCCAACGGCTCGGTGGCGGTGCCCGGGCCGCCGCCGGTCAGCACGACCACGAGATCGAAGACGCGGAACGCGTCGAGCGTGCGGAAGACGAGCGCCACCAGGAGCGCCGGACGCAGCAGCGGCAGCGTCACGTGCAGGAAGCTCCGCCAGGCCGTGGCGCCGTCCACGCGCGCCGCCTCCAGCAGCGCCTCGTCCATGGACTGGAGGCCCGCCAGGAGGAGCAGCGCCACGAAGGGCGTGGTCTTCCACACGTCCGCCAGGACCACGGGCACCCAGGCCAGGGTCGCATCCGCGAGCCAGGGCACGCCGCCCGGCGCAGGCGCGCCCTCGAACAGGAAGCGCCACACGAGCGCCGCCACCACGGTCGGGATCGCCCAGGGGAGCAGCGCCAGCGTCCGCAGGGCGGCCCGCCCGCGGAAGGCCCGGTGGAGCAGCAGCGCCAGCAGGAGGCCCAGCACCATCTCGAGCCCGACGCTCGCCAACACGAAGAAGAGCGTGTGAGCGAGCGCGTCCCAGAAGCGCGCCTCCGCCAGCGCCTCGGCGTAGTTGGCGAGGCCCACCCGCGGGCGGCCCAGCCAGGGAAGTCGGAGGTCGTGGCGATGCAGCGACTCCCAGACCGTCCAGAGCATGGGGAGCACGGCCACCGCCAGCACGCAGAGCGCCACCGGAAGACCCAGCAGCGCGGCGAGCCGCCCTTCGGATCGCGCCCCCGGGCTCACGCGTCCGCTCCCAGGCCCGCCCGCGCCAGGCGGCGACGCAGCTCGTCCGCAGCCGCGGTCAGGGCCTCGCGCGGCTCGCGCTGCCCGGAGAGCGCCCGGTGCAGGTGCACCTGGAGCGTCGAGGAGAGCTCGGTCCAGAGCGGCGTCACCGGACGCGGCACGGCGCGCTCGATGGACGCGAGCGCGTCCTCCACCGGAATCGCCAGCGCCTCCGCCAGCTCGGGATCGTCGTAGAGGGAGCGCCGCGGGGGAAGCTGGCCCAGGCGCGCCGCGCGCTCGCGCAGCTGCTCCGGCGCGGTGAGGAACGCCACCAGGAGCCGCGCGGCCTCGGGTACGTCGCTGGCGGCGTTCACCGCCAGGAGCTGTCCCCCCAGTGCCGCGGCGGGCAGCGGCGCCACGGCGAAGCGCCCCGCCACCTTGGAACGCTCCGGGTCGCGCAGCAGCGCGTGGGCGTAGGGCCAGTTGCGCATGAAGAGGGCGCGCCCGTTCTGGAAGGCCAGGCGCACCGGCTCCTCCTGCCAGGTGAGCACCTCGCGCGGCGCCACACCCGAGACCTGGATCGCGTCGCGGAGCGCGGCGAGCGCCGCGACCGCCGGCTCCCGGTCCACCACGACGCGGCCCTCCGCGTCGAGGATGGCGCCGCCTCGAGCCGCCAGGAGCTCCAGGAAGACGGTCACCAGCCCCTCGTAGCGGGCGCCCTGGAAGATCCAGCCGAGCTCCACGTCCCCGCGCGCGAGCGCCGCTTGCGCCTGACGCTCCAGCGCCGCGAAGCTCTGCGGCGGCGCCTCCAGCAGGTCGGTGCGCCAGTAGAGCACCCCCACGTCCACGAACCAGGGCAGCGCGTAGAGGCGCTCGCGCCAGCGCGCGGCCGCCAGCGGGGCCGGGAAGAAGTCGTCGCGCGCGGCCGCCGGGAGCTCCAAGGGCCGGATCCAGCCGGCAGCGGCGAACTCCGCGGTCCAGACCACGTCGAGCTGGAGCACGTCGGGGTCGGGCACCCGGGCGGCGAGCCACTGCACGTAGAGCTGGTGACGCTGGTCCGCGGCGTCGGGCGTACGGCGCAGCTCCACGCGCACGCCGGGATGCACGCGCTCGAAGCGCTCCACCTGCGCGGCCAGCAGCTCGCCCTCGGCGCCGAGCGCGCTGCCCGGGAACGTCACCACCGTTCCCCGAGGCGCATCCGCGGTACAGGCGGCGAGCACCAGCAGCAGCAGGAGTGGAGGCCCGGGCCGGAATCGAACCGGCATAAACGGATTTGCAGTCCGCTGGCTAAGCCATTCACCCACCGGGCCAGGACGGCTAGGGGTACCGCGCACCCGGAGCGGCGTCAATCGAGCGCATGGCGTCGTCCCGCGATGTGCAGCACCACACCCTCCGCGGCTTCCTCGGCCGCGAGCAGGAGCTCCGCCTGCGCCGCTCGCGTGAAGCGCGCGGGCAGCCCTTCGGGCGCGAGCGCGCGCTTCACGGTGCAGAGCCAGGCGCCGTCGTGGGGCGACTCGCGCAGCGTGGCCGGATCGAGCGGCTCCACGCTCCCGTCCGAGAGACGCAGGCTGCCCGTCCCCACGTCCACCTCCTCCACGAAGAAGCCCGCCTCCTCCACCTCCACCTGGCCGCGGAAGCGGCCCACCTGCACCACGTACTCGCGCTCCGCGGGCAGGAAGCGCACCGAGCGCTCGAAGAGCGCGCGCAGGCGTGGGTGGGAGATGGGCACGCCCTCGTGCACGAAGCGGCCGTCGCGGCGCAGGACGAGGCCGAAGGGCCGCAGCGGCGGCGGCGCCGTCACGGATCCGGGAGCGCCTCGGGCTCGACGTCTCCGTCGGGCGCCACGCGGAAGACGCCGCAAAAGTCGTAGCGGTTCCAGAGCACGATGCGCACGATCTCCTGGCTGCCCGGCCGGCGGTAGATCCACTTCTCGTTCCAGCGCACGCCGTGCTCCTCGCGGAGGCGCGGATCGTTGACGCTCCCCACCTGGTCCGTGGGCGCCCCGAGACGCGCCCAGACCTCGCGCCGCGACGGCGGAGGAGAGGCAGCGGCCGCCGCCTCAGCGGTCACACTCGCCCCCGATCATGTTGACGAAGTCGAAGGTCGGGATCAGATCTGCCAGCAGGCTGCCCCGGACCATGAGCGGCAGCGGCGCGAGGTTGATCAGGCTGGGCGGACGACAGCGCACCTTGTAGGGCACGGCGGTGCCGTCCGAGACCAGGTAGAAGCCCAGCTCGCCGTTGGCGGACTCGATCGCGAAGTAGGCCTCGCCCACGGGCACGCGGGGTCCCTCGGTCACTACCTTGAACTGCTGGATCAGCTCCTCCATGCGGTTGAAGACGTGGTTCTTGGCCGGCCAGCGCACGCGTGGGTCGTCCACGTTGACGGGTCCCGGCCCGAGCGCCTCCAGGCGCGTCACGCACTGCTCCGCGATGCGCAGGCTCTGCCGCATCTCCTCCACGCAGACCAGGTAGCGATCGTAGTTGTCGCCCACCTCGCCCACCGGCACGTCGAAGTCCACCTGGTCGTAGACCAGGTAGGGCTCGTCCTTGCGCAGGTCGAGGGGGACGCCAGCGGCGCGCAGCAGCGGCCCCGTCAAGGCGTAGCGCAGACAGTCCTCCCGGGAGAGGATTCCGGTGCCCCGCAAGCGGTCCACGAAGATCCGGTTCGCCGTCACCACGTCGTCGAAGTCACGCAGCAGCGCGCGGATCTTCGCCACCTTGTCCCGGAAGGCCGCGCCGAAGCCGGGCGGCATGTCGTGCTTCACGCCGCCGATGCGGATGTAGTTGGAGGTGACGCGCGCGCCGCACAGGATCTCCTGCAGGTCCCAGGTGAGCTCGCGCGCCTCGATCCCGTACAGGAAGGGCGTCATCGCCGCCAATTCGAGGCAGGCCGCCCCGCAGCGGGTCAGGTGGTCGCCCAGACGCGAGAGCTCGCCGGACAGCACCCGGAGCCACTGGCAGCGCTCGGGCGTCTCGATCCCGATCAGCTTCTCCACCGCCAGGCAGTAGCCGAGGTTGCAGAGGATGGCCGAGTTGTAGTTGAGGCGGTCGGTGTAGGGGATGGCCTGGTACCAGGTGCCGCTCTCGCACTCCTTCTCGAAGGCGCGGTGCAGGTAGCCCACCTGCACGTCCAGGTTCACGATCGTCTCGCCGTCCAGCTCGATCATGAACTTGACCGTCCCGTGGGTGGCGGGATGGGACGGGCCCATGTTCAGGATCTGGTGCTCGGCGTGCAGGTCCCGGCGCAGGTCCGCCTCGGGCTTCTCGGGCGGGCGCTCGGTGAGCAGGCGCGGCTCCACGGCCATGGCTCAGTTCCCCGGCCCGAGGAGGGGCTGGCGCTTCTCCTTGGGATAGTCCTTGCGCAGGGGATGGCCCTGGAACTCCTCGTAGAGCAGCAGGCGCCGCAGGTCCGGGTGCCCGCGGAAGCGGATCCCGTACATGTCCCAGACCTCGCGCTCCATCCAGTTCGCCGAGGGCCAGACCTCCACAAGCGAGTCGATCGTGGCTGGCTCCGTCGGAACGCGGGCCTTGATGCGCACGCGCTGGTTGCGGGTGACGGAGTACAGGTGGTAGACGAGCTCGAAGCGGGGCTCCTCGCCCAGGTAGTCCACCGCCGTGACGTCGCTCAGCATCTCGAACTCGAGCCCCTCGGTGTCGCGGAGGAAGCGCATCACCTCCACCAGGCGCGTCGGGTCCACCTGCGCCGTGGCGTCACCCCGGTGGGCGTGCGTCCCCAGCACGGCGTCGGCGTGCGCCTCCAGCAGCTTCCGCAGCGCCGGCGAGCCGTGGTCCTCCATCAGGAGGCAGCGTCGCGCGGCGGGGCGTGCTCGCGGTCGTACTCCGCGCGCAGGAACTCGAGGCGCCGCTTGAGCAGGTTCTCGGGCACCAGCAGCTGATCCTTGCGGAACAGCATCGATGGCCGGTCGTAGGTGGAGATCTCCACCTCGCGACTCATCACGATGGCCTCCTCGGGGCAGGCCTCCTCGCACAGGCCGCAGAACATGCAGCGAGACATGTCGATGTCGAAGAGCTCCGGATAGCGCTCGATGCCCGAGTCGGGGAGCTCGCCGGGCACGATGGAGATGCAGTCGGTGGGGCACGCGAACTCGCACAGCCCGCAGGCCACGCACTTGGGACGCCCGTTCTCGAGCTGCACCAGCACCGGCATGCCGCGGAACGCGTCGGGGTAGTCCACGCGCTCCTCCGGGTACTGAACCACGAAGGCGACCTTGCGGCCGCGGATGAAGCCCCAGAGATTGCGGAAGAAGTGGCCGCTCGTGACGGCGAGCCCCTTCACGATCATGGGCACATAGGTGCGCTCGAGCCAGCCGAGCTTGTCGCGGCGCTTGACCGTGACGACGCGAACCGCCATGACGGGCGGAGCCTAGCGGACGGCCTGCGCCCCGGCGAGCCGACCGGCGAGCTTCTCGGCGTGATACGAGCTGCGCACGAGCGGCCCGGAGGCGACGTCGCGGAAGCCCAGGGCACGCGCGCGCTCGCCCCAGCCGTCGAACTCCGCCGGCGTCACCCAGCGGTCCACTGGGAGGTGCGCGGGCGAGGGACGCAGGTACTGCCCGAGGGTCAGCAGCGAGACGCCCGCCTCGCGAAGATCGACCAGGGCCTGCTCCAGCTCCGCATCCGTCTCTCCGAGCCCGAGCATGAGGCCGCTCTTGGTGGGCACGTCGGGCCGCAGCTCCCCGGCCCGGCGCAGGACGCCGAGCGAGCGCCGGTAGCCCGCCGCCGGGCGCACCTGGCGCTGCAGGCGCTCCACCGTCTCCAGGTTGTGGTTGAGCACGTCGGGATCCGCGTCGAGCACCGTGCGGAGCGCCTCCTCGCTGCCCTTGTAGTCGGCGATCAACACCTCGACGCCGGTCCCCGGGCAGCGGCGTCGGATGGCGCGCACCGTGGCCGCCATCTGCCCGGCGCCGCCGTCCGGGAGATCGTCCCGGGCGACGCAGGTCACCACCGCGAACTGGAGCCCGAGCTGGCGCACGGCCTCCGCCACGCGCACGGGCTCCAGCGGATCGAGCGCCTCGGGCCGGGCCGTGGTGACGTCGCAGAAGCCGCAGCGGCGCGTGCAGTGGTTGCCGCCGATCATGAAGGTGGCCGTGCCGCGCGCCCAGCACTCGCCGAGATTCGGGCACGAGGCCGAGGCGCACACGGTGTGGACGCGCTGCTCGCGCACCAGGCGGTCCACCTTCTCGAAGTCCGGCGTGGCCGCGACGCGCACGCGCAGCCAGGGCGGCCGCGGCTCGCGCGGGGGCCGCTCGCGTCGGGCACGCGCGCGCCGCTCGGGCGTCATCGGCGGAACGCCTCCGAAACCGCGTCCCGGGCGCGGCGGTCCAGCTCCGCGGAAGCCGGCTCCCCGAGCTCCCGGGCGACCGACGTCATCTCCACCTCGTGCAGCCCACACGGGACGATCACGTCGAAGGCGGCCGGGTCGAGCGTCACGTTCAGGGCGAAGCCGTGGCAGGTGATCCAGCGGCGTACGCCCACGCCGAGGCTCGCGATCTTGCGCCCGTCCACGAAGACGCCGGTGTAGGCGGGGCGCACGTGCGCGGACACGCCCAGCGCGCCCAGCGCGCGGATCAGCCGGGCCTCCAGCTCGCGCAGGAAGGCCACCACGTCCGGCCGTCCGCGCGTGGCCAGATCGACGATGGGGTAGCCCACCAGCTGGCCGGGACCGTGGTACGTGACGTCGCCCCCGCGCGCCACCTCGTGGAGCTCGATCCCCCGCCGCGCCAGCTCCTCCGGCGGGACGCGCAGGTTCTCCCGCCGCGCGCTTCGGCCCAGCGTCACCACGGGCGGGTGCTCCAGGAGCAGCAGCACGTCTCCGGCCGCGCCGTCCCGGCGCGCCTCCAGCCGCTTGCGCTGGATCTCCAGCGCCTCCCGGTACGGAACCGTTCCCAGCCACTCGACGTCGAGCATCAGAGGTCGAACTCGGCCTCCTCCAGGAGCTCCCGCACGCGGTACAGGAAGGAGTTGGCGGGAGCGCCATCCACCGCGCGATGGTCGTAGGATAGCGCCAGGTGCATCATGGGACGGATCACGATGGCGTCCGCGCCGTCCACGCTGCGCACCACCGGCCGCTTCACGATCTCGCCCATGCGCAGGATCCCCACCTGGGGCTGGTTGATGATGGCGAAGCCGTAGAGGTTCCCCTGCCGCCCGGGGTTCGAGACCGTGAAGGTGCCCCCGCGCAGCTCGTCCGGGGAGAGCTTCTTCGAGCGGGCGCGGCTCGAGAGGTCCTCGATCGTCTCGGCCAGGCCCACCAGCGAGAGGCGGTCGGCGTGGCGCACCACGGGCACGACCAGGCCCTTCTCGGTCTCCACGGCGATCCCGACGTGCACGTCCTTCTTCTCGACGATGGCGTCCTCCACCACCGAGGCGTTCAGCGCCGGGAACTCGCGCAGCGCGCGCACCGTGGCGTGCACCACGAAGGGCAGGTACGTCAGGTTGAAGCCGTGCTGCTCGCGGAAGGCGCGCTTGTGGAGCTCGCGGAACGCGGCGATCCCGCCCATGTCCAGCTCGGCCACCGTGCCCACGTGCGGGCTCACCTGCTTCGAGAGCACCATGTGCTCGGCCACCAGCTTGCGCAGCGGCGACATCGGAATCACGCGGTCGCCCGGCTGGAGCTGGTAGGTGAGGTAGGCCGGGCGCCCGGCGGGCGGCGCCGCGGGGCGCGGCGCCGGCGCAGTCTCGCGAGGCGCGGGACGCGGTGCCGGCGCGGCCTGCCGGCGCACGTCGTCCTTGGTGATGCGTCCTCCGACGCCCGTGCCGGGCACGCTCGCGAGGTCCACACCGGTCTCCGCCGCCACGCGGGCGGCCACGGGCGTGGCGCGGACAGCTTCGCCGGGTGACTCCGCTCGCGTGCCGCTCGCTGCGCGCTCCGCCTGCGGCTCCGCTTGCGGGCTGCGCGCGGCGCCGCTGACAGCCCCCTCGGCGATGCGCACCAGCTCGGCACCCACCGAGACGGTCTCGCCCTCGGCGACCAGGATCTTCTCCACCACGCCCGCCTCGGGCGCCGGGATCTCCGTGTCCACCTTGTCCGTGGTGATCTCCACCAGCGGCTGGTCGCGCTCGACCCGGTCGCCTTCCTTCACCAGCCAGCGCGAGATCGTGCCCTCCACGACGCTCTCGCCCAGCTCGGGCAGCTTCACTGCGATGGCCATCGGAACCCCCGTCCTCGAGATCCGAGCAGTCCTAGAAGTTGATGCTGCGGCCTTCCGCCGCGAGCGCCGCCTCCATGATCGCCTCCGAGAGCGTCGGATGCGCATGCGAGGTGCCCGCCACCTCGGCCGTGGTGGCCTCGAGCGTCATGGCCAGGCCGATCTCGGCGATGAGCTCCGTCGCGCCGAAGCCCACCACGTGGGCGCCCACGATCTCGCCGTAGCGGGGCTCTGCCACGATCTTGGCGAAGCCCGCGGTGTGCCCGGCCGCGACGCCCTTCCCCGACGCGAGGAATGGGAACTTCCCCACCTTCACCTCGCCGAAGGCCTCGCGGGCCTCCTCCTCGGTGTGTCCGATCCACGCCACCTGCGGCTGGCAGTAGATGCAGGCGGGGATCTTGCGGTGGTCGAGGGCCGGCCGCTCGTGGCCCACCAGCCACTCCGCCGCGGCGATGCCCTCCTCGCTGGCCTTGTGCGCCAGCAGCGGGCCGCCGGCCACGTCGCCGATGGCGGAGACCGAGGGCGCGCTGGTGCGCCGCCGCGCGTCGGTCTGGACGAAGCCCCGACGATCCACCTCCACGCCGGCCTCCTCGAGACCCAGGTCCGCGGAGAGGGGGCTCCGGCCGATGGCGAGCAGCACCTGGTCGGCGGTGAGCTCCCCGTCGGTCTCGCCCTGCCGCACCGCGACGCGCACGCCGCCGTTGGCCAGCTTGAGCGCCTCGAAGCGCGTCCCGAGCTGCACCTCGATCCCCTTGCGCCGGTACTCGCGCTGGAGCGCCGCCGCCGCCTCGGCGTCGGCGCCGGGCAGCATCTGGTCGGCCATCTCGATCACCGTCACCTTGGAGCCGTACATGGCGTAGACGTAGGCGAACTCGCAGCCCACGGCGCCGGCGCCCACCACGACCAGCCGCTCGGGAATGCGCTTGGACTCGAGCGCCTGGCGCGAGGTGAGGATGCGCTCGCCGTCCACCTCGACCCCCGGCGGCACCCACTCGTCGGAGCCGGTGGCGAGGATCACGTGCGACGCCTCCACGCGCCGCGCCTCGGGACCCGACACCTCCAGCGCGTGCGGGCCCGCCAGCTTCCCGCGGCCCCGGATCAGCGTGATGCGGTTCTTCTTGAGCAGCGACTCGACACCCTTGCAGAGCCGATCGGAGGCCTTGCGGCTGGTGTCGATGGCCTTGCCGTAGTCGAGGGTCAGCCCGCCGGCGGCGATGCCGAAGGCCTTGCCGTGGGCGCGCAGCGCCTCCACCATCTCGGCGCCGGTGAGGAGCGATTTCGAGGGGATGCAGCCCCAGTTGAGGCACACGCCTCCGGGCCGGTCCTCCTCCACCACCGCCACGCGAAGGCCGAGCTGGGCGGCGCGGATGGCGGCCACGTAGCCCCCGGGGCCAGCCCCGAGCACGGCGAGATCGAAGCGATCGGCGTCGTTCAACGGCCCCTCCCGACCCGTTCACGATCCAATCACGATCCAATCGGAACGGAACGGCGCGCTCTTGAACCGGGCGTTTCGAGGCTACTAGGCGACCGGCTTCTCGACCACCTGGGGCTCGAGATCGGCGGTCTCGCGGTGACGACCGTCGGCCGGAACCTTCTCGCGCTGGACGCGCTCCTGGAGCTTGATCAGCCCGTCCAGCACCGCCTCCGGGCGGGGCGGGCAGCCCGGGATGTAGACGTCCACGGGGATGATCGTGTCGATCCCCTGCACCGTGCTGTAGTTGTTGTAGGGGCCGCCGGAGCAGGTGCAGGCGCCGAAGGCGATCACCCACTTGGGCTCCGCCATCTGGTCGTAGACCTTCTTCAGGATGGGAGCCTGCCGGTGGCTGATCGTCCCCACCACCATGAGCAGGTCCGACTGGCGCGGCGAGAAGCGCGGCAGCGCGCAGCCGAAGCGGTCCAGGTCGTAGCGCGGCCCCGCCACGGACATGAACTCCATGCCGCAGCAGGCCGTGACGAAGGGATACAGGAACATCGAGTACTTGCGGCCCCAGTTCAGGACCGTGTCCACGCGCGTGGTGAGGAAGCTGTCCTGACCCTGCCGCAGGAACTCGTGGCGCTCCGCCATGGAACCCTCCCGGCCCCGGAAACATAGCGATTCTGGTATCTTCCGTCCTCGTGATCGGACCCGGCCGAAAGCCCCGGAGCGCGGGCGAGGCCCGCCCGCGGCCGCGCGTGCTGCGCCTGCGCCTCCTCGGGCGGCATGTT
>JBFGJV010000037.1:0-19811 GCA_041577015.1 Myxococcota bacterium | reverse complement strand
GAACGAAGCTGCGTCCCTGATCCAGGAATCCTGCCACGACGACGCCAACATCATCTTCGGGGCGGTGATCGACGAGAACGCGCCGGACGACGAGGTGCGCGTCACCGTGATCGCCACGGGGCTCGACGACGGACGCGCCTGGCGCGGCCGCGACCGCGAGCAGCCGGCCGACGCGGCGCCGAACGTGACGCCCCTGCGGAGGGAGTCGGAAGGGCTCGGCGACTCGGTCCCGGCGGCTCAGCAGCGGCCAAGCGCCGTCGCCGAGCCACGGCGGGAAGAGCGGGCCGACGGCGAGCGCGAGGCAGAGTGGCTGTCGCCCTTCGAGGACGAGCTCGACGTGCCGACCTTCCTGCGGCGCAGCGGACAGGACGACGAGTCGGACGACGAGCGGGAGCTGCCGGCCTTCCTGCGCCGATCCGCCGACTAGCGCTCGGAGGGGGGCGGCCCGCACCGCGTGAGCGAGCGGATCCAGCTGGAACGCCGGGGCGGGGTGGTGTTGCTCACCCTGAACGACCCGGAGCGGCGCAACGCCATGACCCAGGCCATGGGTGAGGCGCTGCGGGAGCGCGTGCAGGAGCTCACGGGCGACCCGGAGCTGCGGGCGGTCGTCCTGACAGGTGCCGGCCCGGCCTTCTCGGCGGGAGGCGATCTCGCGATGATCGAGGCTCGGGCCCGGGCCGGACGCGAGCAGGCCGGCGGGGCCGCCCGGGAGGAGAACCGGCGCGGCATGCGCGCCTTCTATGGGCTCTTCCTGAGCGTGCGCGAGCTGCCCTGCCCCTCCATTGCGGCGATCCAGGGGCCGGCGATCGGAGCCGGCCTGGCCGTGGCCCTGGCCTGCGACCTCCGGGTGGCCGCGCGGGATGCCAAGCTCGGGCTCAACTTCACCCGACTCGGCATCCATCCGGGCATGGGCACCACGTGGACGTTGCCGCGCCTGGTGGGGCCCGCCCACGCGGCCGACCTGCTGCTGACCGGACGGCTGCTGGACGGCGCGGAGGCGGAGCGCATCGGTCTGGTGAACCGGGCCGTGGAGGGGGACGCGGTGGTGCCCGAGGCGCTGCGCCTGGCGGACCGCATTGCGGGCTGCGCCCCGGGCGCCGTACGCGGCACGAAGCACGCCCTGGGGCGCGCCGAGGAGGCCACCCTGGCCGATCAGCTCGACCTGGAGGCCGAGCAGCAGGCCCTCTGCTACGAGACCCGCGACCTCGAGGAGGGCCTCACCGCCGCGCGGGAGCGGCGCCCTCCCCGCTTCACGGGCCGCTGAATGCCCGAAAGGTGATGGGCGTCACACCTCGGGCCGGTCGAGGCCGCAAACCTCTCAAGTCCCCGCCACAACGAACGAAACGTACCCCTGGAAGCACTCGAGGATCCCGTGACCCGAGCCCTGCGCAGCCACCAGCTCTGGCTCACCCTGGCCTACGTGGGTCTGATCCTGCTCATGGCCCAGGCCTACGCCTGAGCTCGGCCGCAAGGGCGGCGCAAGCCGCCCGCGCCCCGAGCCGAAGGCGAGCCGAAGCTCGGCCGCAAGGGCGGCGCAAGCCGCCCGCGCCGCGAGCCGAAGGCGAGCGTAGCTCAGCCGCAAGGGCGGCGAGAGCCGCCCGCGCCCCGAGCCGGAGGCGAGCAAAGCTCAACAGCCCGGAATAGCGTCAACCGGCGCCTGGATCTCGGTGGCGTTGAAGAAGTACGCGATCTCCACCCGCGCAGTCTCCGGCGCGTCCGAGCCATGTACGGCGTTCTTCTCCACGTCGGTCCCGAAGTCGGCCCGGATCGTGTCGGCGTCGGCCTTGGCCGGATCCGTGGCGCCCATCAGGCGGCGGTTCGCCGCGATCGCATCGGGGCCGTCCAGCACGCTCGCCACCACGGCGCCCGAGGTCATGAACTTGACCAGCGAGTCGTAGAAGGGCCGCTCCCGGTGCACCGCGTAGAAGCCGCGCGCCTGGTCCTCGGTCAGACGCAACATCTTCAGGGCGACGATGCGAAGACCAGCCCGCTCGAAACGCAGCAGGATCTCGCCCGTGGCGCCGGCGGCCACGGCGTCGGGCTTCACGATGGAAAGGGTTCGCTCCGAAGCGGCCATCCCGACCTCCTCTCTGGTGACCTTCGCTCGCCAGCGGCTCGCGGCGCAGGCGGCTCGCGCCGCCCTTGCTGCTGAATTTCCGCTCGCCTGCGGCTCGCGGCGGGCGAGCCTAGCGTCTAGACGCGCGAGAGCACGTTCTCCACCAGATCTGCGAGGGCCTCCTCCTGCTGGGGGTCCAGGTTGACGAAGCGCACGCCGACCTCGACCGGCTTGGCGTCCGAAGCACGCTGGATCCAGACGATCACGCCGCCGAGCTCGAGCTCCGGGCGTCCCTCGCCGGGGGTGATGGCCAGGAGCAGAGGCGTACGCGGCGCCGGCGCCTCACGCGTCTCCAGGCGCACGCCACCCTCGGAGAGATCGACCGTGGTCCCCGGGCCGGAGTGCCCGCTCGCCGCCCACCGCAGCACCAGGCGCACCGGCACGCGCAGGCTACCGCGCCGGGCTCTGGCGTCCGGCGGCGGGAGCACGCCCAGGTGTCGCTCCAGCAGGATGCGCAGCTCCTGCCAGCGACGTAGCTCCTCCTCGGCGAGCGGTGGATGTCCGTGCCATCGACGCCGGTTGAGCGGAAGGAACTCCCGCACGAGCTCCGCCAGGCTGGGAAGCCGGGGACCGGATCCCCCCGAGAGTGCCATGAGCGCGCCACGATAGCGTGTCGCCGACCCGAGGGCGCGTCAGGCGACCCGGAGCACGATCTTGCCGAAGTGCTCGCTCGCCTCCAGGAGCCGGTGCGCCTCGGACGCCTGCGCCAGGGGCAGCACCCGGTCCACCACGGGGCGGATCCGTCCCTCCCGCAACGCCGGGCCGAAGCGTGCCTCGAAGGCGGCAACGATCTCCGCCTTGTCACGCGGTGGCCGGCTACGGAGCGTCGAGCCCAGGATCTGGAGCCGCCGCGCCAGCAGGATCCCCAGCACGAGCTCCGCCTTCGCACCCCCCATCAGTCCGATCAGCACCAGCCGTCCGCCGACGGCGAGCGACTTCAGGTTCCGCTCCAGATACGGGGCGCCGATGGAGTCCAGCACGACGTCCACGCCACGTGCGTCCGTGGCCGCGCGCACGGCCTCGAGGAAGTCCTCCTCGCGGTAGTCCACCGCCACGTCCGCGCCGAGCACCCGGCAGCGCTCGCACTTGTCGCGCGAGCCCGCCGTGACGAGGATGCGTGCGCCCGCCTCCTTCACCAACTGGATCGCCGCCGTGCCGACGCCACTCCCGCCGCCATGCACCAGGGCGCTACCGCCCTCGGGCAGACCGCCGAGCTGGAACAGGTTCAGGAACGCCGTCAGGAACACCTCGGGCACCGCGGCCGCCTCCTCGAGGGACAGTCGCTCGGGCACCCGCATGGCGGAGCCGGCCGACACGGCCACCTGCTCCGCGTATCCGCCGCCGGCGAGGAGCGCCATGGCTCGCTCGCCCACGCGCCAGCCCTCCACGTCCGGGGCGACCTCGCTCACGGTGCCGGCGCACTCGAGACCGAGGATGGGGGATGCACCCGGGGGCGGCGGATAGAGTCCCCGGCGCTGCAGCACATCGGCCCGGTTCAGCGCCGTGGCCGCCACCTGGATGCGCAGCTCGCCGGGAGCGAGCTTCGGATCCGGTGCCTCGCCCAGGCGCAGCGAGCGCTCGTCGCCCGACTCGTCGACGAGGACCGCTTTCATGGCCGGGAAAGCTACCACGGGCCATCGGCTTGAACCCTGCGCCCAGCGGGCATAGGTTTGATGGGACCGGAGGTGGACGGAGGATCGCCGGCGGGCGGGATCGCCCGCGGGAGGAAAGTCCGGGCTCCATAGGGCAGGGAGGTTGCTAACGGCGACCCGGGGTGACCCGAGGGAAAGTGCCGCAGAAACACACCGCCGATGGCCGGTGATCCCGCGTGCTCGGGGTGAGTACGCGGGGGAGGCACAGGCAAGGGTGAAATCGTGGGGTAAGAGCCCACGCGCGACGGCCGGGTGACCGGCGGCGGGGCAAACCCCTCCCGGAGCAAGCTCGAATAGGGACGCCGTCGAGGGTGGCCCGTCCGAAACGCCCTTCGGGGCGTCGGCGTCCGGGTGAGAGCGCTCGAGCCGTGCAGCAATGCGCGGCCTAGACGAATGATCCTCGCCGTCGCCGGGGCGACCCGGCGGCGGGACAGAACCCGGCTTACAGTCCACCCGGGCCGGCGCGCGGCGCCGCCCGGAGCCGGGGACCGAAGCTTCGGCGAAGGTCCCCGGCGCTCCGGTCGCAGGCCTCGAAGCTCGGGGGACCCGCCATGCTGATCGAGACCTCGATTCCCCTGGACGACTGGCGGGCCGTGGCGCCCGCGGCGCGGACGCTCGAATCCCTGGGCTTCCAGGGCCTGATGGCCTCCGAGATCGCCAACGACCCCTTCGTGCCCCTGGCCCTCGCCGCCCTCGCCACCGAGCGGGCGCGGCTGGCCACAGCCATCGTCGTGGTGTTTCCGCGCAGCCCCACCGTGCTGGCCCACCAGGCGTGGGACCTGCACGTGAACTCGCGCGGCCGCTTCGTGCTGGGTCTGGGTGTGCAGGTGAAGGGGCACAACGAGCGGCGTTACGGCATCCCCTGGAGTGCGCCGGTGCCGCGCCTGCGCGAGTACGTGGAGGCCTTGCGCGCCATCTGGCGCTGCTGGGAGAAGCACGAGCCGCTGCGCGTGGAGGGCGAGCACTACCGGCTCAGCCTGATGACGCCCGAGTTCTCCCCGCCGCCCTCGGGTCTGCCGCCCGTCCCGGTGACCATCGCCGCGGTGGGACCCCACATGCTGCGGCTCGCGGGCCGCGTCTGCGACGGAGTGCGGCTGCACGGATTCTGCACGCGCCGCTACCTGGAGGAGGTGGCCCTGCCCCGCGTGCTGGAGGGCCTGGAACGGGCCGGACGCGAGCGCCAGAGCTTCGAGATCTGGGGAGGAGGCTTCGTAGCCACGGGCCGCGACGAAGACGAGGTCGCGAAGGCCCTGGAGTGGGTGCGCTACCGCGTGGCCTTCTACGGCTCCACGCGCACCTACGCGCCCGTGCTCGAGCTGCACGGCTGGGAGGAGCTCGGCGCGAGACTGCACCACCTGTCCAAGCAGGGCCGCTGGAAGGAGATGGCGGGGCAGGTGCCCGACGACGTTCTGCACGCCTTCGTGGCCGCCGCGCCGTACCCGGAGCTCGGGGCCGCGGTGGAGCGTCGCTTCGGGGGCCTGGTGGACGCGTTGGCGCTGAACCCGCCGGAGCCCGGCGGCGAGGGAGCGCTCCGGGAGGCGCTCCAGGATCTGCGGCGCATTCCCTCGGCCTTCGCCGGCTTCCCGGGCGCCTGGAGCTGAGGGAGCGGGTGGCCTAGCCACGCCCGGCGAGCACGCGCGTGTAGCAGCACAGACGCCGCCGCCGGGCCGCGTCGTAGCCGCGCCACTTGCTGGCGGGGAGCTGCCGGGCCGCGACGCGTTCGAATCCCTGTCGCTCGAAGAAGGCTCCCACGGGCTCGGAGGTCGTGCACGCGAAGACCGAGCGCAGGGCCAGCTCCCGGGCCCGCCCCAGCGCGAACGCCACCAGCTCCGCCCCGACCCCCTCGCCCAGGAACCGGGTCAGCGTGTAGAGCGAGGCGATCTCCCCCGCCCGCGCCCGCCGGTGCACGAGCAGCGCTGCGATGCCCGCCAGGTGGCGTCCCTCCACGAACGCGCCGAAGCCGCTGGCGAGCACGCGGTCCACCTCTGCCGGCGGACGCGGTGCCAGGTAGCCCTCGGCGACGCCGCGCGCGAACAGGTCGTGCGCCGCATCGAAGTCGTCGATCCCGAGGCGGCGCAGCGTCGTGTAGCGGCTCACGGTGAAGAGCGTCCCGGAGCCGGCGTAGGTGAAGAGCTCCTGATCGAGCCCGGCCAGGGTGCAGACGTTCACGGCGGCGATGCCACCCGCGAGGAGCGCCTCCACCTCGCGCAGGAGCGCCCGCCGCGGATGTCCTCGCGACAGCAGCGCGCGCAGGACCTCGCGGTGCACGAAGGAGCGCCGCCGCCCCCGGCGGTCGCACAGCCCACCGCGCGAATCGAGCCAGACCAGCTTCGGGACCTGGAGCCGGAGCGCCACGTCGCGGCAGCCGCGCGCGAAGGAGCGCGAGCCAGGCACGGTCACGCCGAGACGGGGTGTGGCGCGCAGCGCCCGCCACGCGGAGGCCTCGAAGCTCCGGGTGGAGGCGGAGAGCGAGCGCCCCACCACGCCCCGCAGGCGCGCAGTGCGCGTCGAGATCACCACGACCCGTGCTCCGTGCCGCGCCAGCCCGCGCGCCACCGCGCCGAGGGGCGCCGGGTCGCGCAGCACCCGACCGTCACCGGCCACCGCCAGGGTGCGGCCGCGGAACTCGTTCAGGTAGAAGGCCCGCTCCGAGAACGGCCCCTCCCGACGTCTCGCCATGGGATCCGCAGTGTCGCGGATCCCGTGCCGGATGCACGGAGAACCTCGGCGGGAGAACGACTTGGAGCTTCCCGGGTCGCCAGGTATGGTGCGCGCCGTGGAGTGGCAGGGCTGGTTCACGCTCGGCGTGCTCGCGCTGGTGATCATCGGCATGGTCCGCGAGATCGCCGGGCCGGACCTCGTCATGATGGCCGGCCTGCTGGGTCTGGCGGCCGTCGGCGTGCTCTCTCCCCAGGACACCTTCTCCGGCTTCGCGAATCCCGTGGTCCCCACCGTAGGCGCGCTCTTCATCCTGGGCGCCGCGATGCGCGAGACCGGAGCGATGGAGATGGTGGTCTCCCGGCTGTTCGGCCCTGCCGGGGGTGAGCGATCCGGCCTCACCCGGCTCTGCCCGCCGCTCGCGGCCATGTCGGCCTTCCTGAACAACGCGACGCTCGTGGCCATGAGCACGCCCGTCGTGATCGACTGGGCCCGTCGGCACCGACTCTCCCCGAGCCGCTTCCTGCTGCCGATCAGCTACGCGACGATCCTCGGCGGCACGCTGACGCTGATGGGAACGAGCACCATCCTGACCGTGGCGGGGCTGATCCTGGACTCCGACATGGAGCCGATGGGCTTCTTCGAGCTGGCTCCGGTGGGGCTGCCCATCTGCGCCGTCGGTCTGGCGTACCTGCTGCTGGTGGCTCCTCGCGCGCTGCCCGAACGCAAGGAGCCCTCGGCGACCGTGGGCGAGCGCCTGCGGGAGTACACCGGCGCGATGATCGTCGAGCCGGACTCCGCCCTGGTGGGGCAGTCCGTGGAGGGCGCGGGGCTGCGCCGCCTGGCCGGACTGTTCCTGGTCGAGATCGACCGTGCGGGCCGCATCATCACCCCGGTCGGGCCGGACGAGACGCTCGAGGCGGGCGACCGGCTGGTCTTCGCAGGCGTGGTGGACACGATCCTGGACCTCCAGCGCTTCCGGGGTCTGGTACCCGCCTCGGACGCCGATACCGCTTCTCCCACTCACGCGGACCGGCGCCTGGTGGAAGCCGTGATCTCCCATTCCTCGCCACTCGTGAACCAGAGCGTGCGTGACGCGAACTTCCGCACCGTCTACGACGCGGCCGTGATCGCCGTGCATCGCAACGGCGAGCGCGTGGCCGGCAAGATCGGAGCCATCGTCCTGCGGCCCGGCGACACGCTGCTGCTCCAGACCGGCCCCGGCTTCCTGCGCGCGCACGGCAACAGCGCCGACTTCTATCTGGCCAGCGAGGTGCACGGAGGGCAGCGTCCTCGCTTCGAGCGGCTGTGGGTCTCCGTGGGCATCCTGATCGCCATGGTGGCGAGCGTGGCGGCAGGCGTCGCGTCCATCTCCATCGCGGCCCTGTTGGCGGCGGGCGCCTTCGTGGTGACCGGCTGCCTCTCGGGGCCCGAGGCACGGCGCAGCGTCCAGTGGCAGGTGCTGGTGGTGATCGGGGCGGGCCTGGGCATCGCCCTCGCCATGCAGCAGACCGGCGCCGCCGGCGCCATCGCCCGGGTGCTGGTGGAGGCCGCCGGTCCGCTGGGCCCGGTGGCCACGCTCGCCGTCGTCTACGGTGTGACGTTGCTCATGGCGGAGTTCCTGCAGCACAACGCCGCCGCGGCCATCATGTTCCCGGTGGCGGCGGCCTCCGCCACGGAGCTCGGCGTGGAGCCCCGCGGCTTCGTGATGGCGGTGGCCATCGCCGCCTCGTGCTCGTTCGCGGTCCCGGTGAGCTACCAGACCCACCTGATCGTGTACGGACCGGGCGGCTATCGCTTCACGGACTTCGTGCGGCTGGGGCTGCCCCTGGACCTGCTGTGTGCGGCCGTGGCACTCCTGGTGATCCCGATGCGCTGGCCGCTTTGAGGCGCGCGCTTCTGGTCGGCGCGCTGCTGCTCGGCGCGTGCGTGCCCGGGTCGCCGGACGTGTGGGAGCCGGCCGAGGACACGATGCGCGCCGGTCGCCCGCTCGGACGCTCGCTGCACCTGCGCTCGGGTCACCTCACCTACCGGCTGGGTCAGGTGGACCAGGAGGACGCGAACGTCCGCGTGGGCGTGGTGCTGATGAACGGAAGCCATCGCGACTATCAGAGCCTGATCCTGCGGGTGATCCTCCACGGGCCGGAGGGACGCCAGCGGGAGGACCGGCTGGTCGTCGGCCCGTTCCGGGAGGGTGCGAGCCGCGGGCTCAGCGCCTGGATCTCGGGCGTCCCGTTCCCGGTGCAGGACGTCTCCCTGGAGTTGGTGCTGGCCAGCCCCTGATCCCCGGGGGTGAGATGACCTGGTGACCGGCGTCGCTATCGCCAGCGGCGCGTTTGGACGATGGGAAAAGGCCACATACGGCCTGTGTCTCCCCGGGGGTCCAGATTCTTCTCGGCCCGGAAAAAAATCTGGCGAAAGGCGGCGTGGATGGTGCATCATACCGGGCTACCCGGTTGCCTCCCTGCTCCCCGGTGGCCTGTGCCACGGCCGGCTTCCGAGAGGCCGCACCCCACGCTGCCCGTGGTCGGATGTGAGCCCGCTGGCCGCGAGGCGGAAACGGCCGTGAAACCGGAAACCTCTGGAAGGTATCGGAGTCGGCAGGAGCTGTGTCTCTCGAGGTGAGTGCGTGAAGCTCGACGATCCCAACCGCACGGCCGTCACCTCTTCGCGGGGCCGCGAAGGGCGTGGGGCCACGCTCCCGGCCGGCGACGACCTCGAGCCGGGGCGCGAGCGGCGGCCGCTGGAATCCTACTTCCAGGAGATCGGCGGCACGCGCACCCTGCGCCGCGAGGAAGAGGTCATCCTCGCCAAGGAGCTGGAGGCCGCCACGGCCCAGCTGCGCGGGGCGCTGTACGTGATTCCCTGCTCGGCGCGACACGTGGTGGAGCGCTGGGATGCGCTGCGTGCTCTCTCCCACACCGGAGCGAAGCTCTCCGAGTCGATGGGCGACGAAGAGACGGGCGAGATCGCCGAGCGCGTCGAGCGCGCGGTCCGGCGGCTGCGGCGACTGCTGGAGGAGCGCGAGCGCAAGCAGCGCCGGGGCGCGGTGGTGCGCACCCTGGAGCAGGTGGACGCGCGTCTGGCTCGGGAGCTGGGCTCGGCGCAGCTCTCCCTGGCCGTGCTGGCGGAGCTGCGAGACCGCGCCCTGCGCCTGGCGTCGCGCATGCGACGCGCACGCGCAGGCTCCCGCAAGCTCCGTGAGCTCGAGACGAGGACCGGACTCCCCAAGCCCGCCATGCTGGATCGTGTCCGAGCGGTCCAGGACGCGCACGACCGCGTGACGCGGGTGAAGAACCGCTTCATCGAGCACAACCTGAAGCTCGTGGTCGCCATCGCCAAGGACTATCGGAACCTGGGGCTCTCCTTCCCGGACCTGATCCAGGAAGGCAACCTCGGACTGATCCGGGCCGTGGAGAAGTTCGACCATCGACGCGGCTTCAAGTTCTCCACGTACGCGGTCTGGTGGATCCGGCAGGCCCTGGTGCGGGCGATCCAGAACCACTCGCGCACCATCCGACTGCCGTCCCACGTGCACGACCGCCTGCAGCGCAGCCAGCGCGTCCGGGCGGAGCTCACTGGCAAGCTGGGCCGCGATCCGACCGCGGCGGAGCTGGCACCCGAGCTGGGCACGGACGAGGAGGCCCTGGAGTCCCTGGACCGCCTGTCCCGCGAGGCGATCTCCCTCGAGTCGAACGTCGCCGGCACGGAGAAGCGCCTGGAGGAGTTCGTGGCGGACTCGGGGGCGGTCACGCCGGATTCGGACATCGATGGGGACCGCATGCGCTCGGGCGTGGGCCAGCTCATGTCCAACCTCTCCGACCGGGAGCGGCTGATCCTGCGGCTGCGCTACGGCCTGGGCGGCGAGGAGGAGCACACCCTGGAGCAGATCGGCCGCTCGCTCGGACTCTCCCGGGAGCGGGTGCGGCAGCTGGAGGCGCGTGCGCTCAAGAAGCTGCGCGATACGGCGCCCGCCCAGCGCCTGCAGCCGATCCTGGAGCCCTGAGGGCCTCAGCCCCGCTGCAGGGCCCACACGAGCGCCACAGCGCCCACCACCCACACGTAGTAGGCGAAGCGGTGGAAGTGGCGCGTGCGGAGCAGTCGCACGAAAAGCGCCAGCGCCGCGAGGCCCGACACCACGGCCACGGCCGCGCCGATGCCGGCGTCCGCTCGGGCCGCCTCGCTCGCCGCGCGCGCCTCGGGCATCTGGAGCACGATCGCGCCCCCCACGGCAGCCAGCGACATCAGGAACGAGAACTCGGCCGCCGCGATCGGCGCCACACCCAGCGCGAGCGCGGTGGCCACCGTGGTACCGCTGCGCGAGATCCCGGGCAGGATCGCCAACGCCTGGGCGCAGCCGATCCACCAGGCGCCTGCCCAGGTCGGCTCCGGGCGTTTCGCCTCGGCGAGGGTGCGTCGCGTGGTCCACAGGAACATTCCGGTGGCCAGCAGACCCAGCGCGGCCACGCGCGGATCCTCGAACTGCGCTTCGAAGAAGCGCCTCGCCGCCAGCGCTGCCAGGACGGCGGGCAACGTGGCCAAGACGAGCTTGCCCACGTAGACGAGCGCCTCGGGTCGGCCCGAGACGGAGCCGCCGGCGAGCTCCACCAGGCGGCGCCGGTAGAAGACCAGCACCGCGAGCAGCGTGCCGCCGTGCACGGCCACCTCGAACAGGATCCCCGGCGTGGTCACGCCCAGCCAGGCGCCCGCCAGCACCAGGTGGCCCGAGCTCGAGACGGGAAGGAACTCGGTGAGGCCCTGGATCAGCCCCAGCAGCAAGGTCTCGAGCCAGCCCATCGGCGCGGCAGGCTAGCGCGGAACCCCCCGTCCGCCGCGACCCTCCCCGGAGACGAAGCGCGCCGCACCGCGCCGACCGACGTCCACCGTGGCCCACCCGAGCCGGCGCTCCAGGGCGAGCCCCTCCTCCAGAGGAAGGCCGAGGCCGCGGATGGCCGCTTCGCGATCCGCCAGCAGCGTCGGCTGGGGAAAGGCGGACAGCTGCTCGGCCCAGGAGAGCGCCTGCGCGAGGACGCGACCCGCCGGAACCACGAGGTTCACCAGGCCGAAGGCCAGCGCCTCGCGGGCCTCCACCGGACGGCCGAGCAGGATCATCTCCAGGGCGCGGCCGAGGCCCACGACCCGAGGCAGGCGCTGCGTGCCGCCGTCCACCAGAGGAACGCCAAAGCGGCGCTCGAAGCAGCCGAAGGTGGCCGTCTCGTCCGCGATGCGCAGGTCGCACCAGAGCGCCAGCTCGAGCCCTCCCGCCACGCACCAGCCCGAGACGGCCGCGATGGTGGGCTTGGGGCAGAACAGGCGCGTCACGCCGAGCGGCCCCTCGTCCCGGTCCGGCAGGGTGTGGAGGGCCTTCAGATCCGCACCCGCGCAGAAGGCGCGCTCGTCTCCGGTCAGGATCAGCACGCGGGCGGACTCGTCCGCCACGAAGGCGTCGAAGCACGCCTTGAGGGCCGTGGCGGTGGCCCCGTCCACGGCGTTGCGCCGCTCGGGGCGCGCCAGCTGCACCACGAGGGCGGCGCCGTGCCGCTCGCTGCGAACCGGCTCGCTCAAGAGGCCGGCGCCGATCCCGAGGCAGGCGCGCGCGCCCCGGCGGGCTCCCGGCGCAGGCGCACGCGCGCGTGCTCCACCAGCATCCAGCTGGCGGGAACCACGAAGATCGTGAAGAGGGTGGAGAAGAACATGCCACCCACCACCGCCACGCCCAGCGGCGCGCGGGCCTCGCCGCCGGCCCCCAGCGCCAGCGCGATGGGCATGATCCCCACGATGGTGGAGAGGGCCGTCATCAGCACCGGGCGGAAGCGGATGCGCGCGGCCTCGAAGGCGGCGTCGAAGAGCGGACGGCCGCGGTCTCGGAGCTGGTTGGAGAACTCCACGATCAGGATCGAGTTCTTGGTCACCAGGCCCACCAGCATGACCAGACCGATCTGGCTGAAGAGATTCAGCGTGTGTCCCGTGAGGCGTATGGTGAGGAGCGCGCCCGTGAACGAGAGCGCGACGGCCACCAGGATCACGAGGGGGTCCAGGAAGCTCTCGAACTGGCCCGCCAGCACCAGGTAGATGATCACGACCGCGAGCAGGTAGGCGAAGAGCAGGGCGTTGCGCGATTCGAAGAATTCCTCGGACTCGCCCGCGAAGGCCACGCGATAGCCACGCTCGGTGGGGACGATCTCCTCGGCCAGGCGCTTCATGCGGCCCAGGATCGCGCCCTGATCCGCGCCCTGCACCAGGTTCGCCGTCACGGTGGCAGCCCGCCGGCGGTCGAAGTGCGGGATGCCCCGGGGCGTGGTCGTGTTCCGCACGTTCACCACCGAGGACAGCGGGATCAGGCCGCTGGGTCCGTGCACGTAGAGCTCGAGCAGATCGGCGGGATCCGAGCGCGCGGGCCGCTCCAGCTGCACCATCACCTTGTAGGTCTCGCCGCCCGCCTTGAAGGTGGAGAGGTCGCTGCCTCCGAGCAGCACCTGCAACGTCGTGGCGATCTCGCGCGCGGACACGCCCAGGTCGCTGGCGCGGTCCCGGTCGATCTCCACCTCGAGCTGCGGCTTGTTCAGCAGCAGATCCGTGCTCAGATTGCGCAGGTCCCGGATCTCCGCCGCCGCCCGGCGCTTGAGCTCGTTCGCGTAGCCGGCGACGGCCTCCACCTCGGGGCCCTGGATCACGAGCTCGACCGGCGAGGAGCCGAACCTCCGCCCCAGGGCGGGGGGGCTGGAGGGAAACGCCTGGATCCCCGGCACGTCCCAGAGCGCGTCGGAGAGCTCGGCGACCACGTCCTGGGTGGAGCGGTCGCGCTCCTCCCAGGGTGCCAGGGAGCAGAACAGCGCCCCCTCGTTCACCAGCCCCGGCGTCCCCAGACCCAGCGCCACCACCGAGAACTGCTTCTCCACCTCCGGGACCGCGGCCACGACCTCCTCCACGCTGCGCTGGTAGCGATCGGTGTACTCGATGGTGCTGCCCTCGGGAGCGCGCGTGAAGATGAGCAGCGAGCCGCGGTCCGCCTCGGGTACGAACTCGCTGGGAATCCAGCCGAGTGCCAGGAGCGCCAGGCCCAGCGCGAACCAGAGCGCGCCCACGGTCACCGCGACGCCACGCCGGGTCAGGGCGGGGCGCAGCAGGCGCGCATAGGCCGCGGCCGTGCGCTCGAAGCCGTGCGCCAGCCGGGCCCGCACACCCGCCTCCGGTCCGTGCGGTCGAAGGACGCGTGCGGCCAGGGCCGGCGAGAGCGTGAGCGCCACGAACCCGGAGATGGCCACCGCCGTCGCCACCGTCACGCCGAACTCCCGGAACAGCCGCCCGGTGGTGTCGTAGAGAAAGGCCAGGGGCAGGAAGACGGCCACGACCGAGACCGTCGCCGCCACCACGGCGAAGGAGATCTCGCGCATGCCGCGGCGCGCCGCCTCCCGAGGTGGCGTCCCGTCCTCCACCCAGCGCGTCACGTTCTCGAGCACGACGATCGCGTCGTCCACCACGAGACCGATGGCGAGGGTGAGACCCATCAGCGTCAGGGTGTTGATGGAGAAGCCGGCGAAGTAGAGCACGGCGAAGGTCCCGACGATGGAGACCGGAATGGCCACCGCGGGAATCAGGGTGGAGCGCAGGCGGCGCAGGAACAGGTAGATCACGATCACGACGAGCACGACCGCCTCGAACAGCGTCTGGGTCACGTCGCGGATCGCTCTGCGGATGAAGACCGAGGAGTCGAAGGCGATGGTGAGCTCCACGCCCTCCGGAAGGTCTTCCCGGGTCGACTCGAGCTCCGCCTTGACCGCGTCCACCGTCGCGAGCGTGTTCGCGCGGGAGAGCTTCACGACGCCGAGCCCGATGGCGGGGACGCCGTTGAAGCGCACCAGCTTGCGTTCGTCCTCCGGCCCCACCTCGATGCGGGCGAGGTCCCCCAGGCGCACCGGCTCGCCGTTCACGTTGGCAACGATCAGGGCGTCGAAGCCGCGGGCGGTCCGCAGCTCGCCCAGGGTCTGGACGGTGAACTCGCGACCCGCGCTCTCGATCCTTCCGGAGGGGATGTCCACGTTCTCGCGCCGCAGCGCCTCGTCGACGTCCGCTACGGTGAGCCCATGCGCGGTGAGCTGGTCGTTGTCGACCCAGACGCGCATGGACATGCGCCGTTCGCCGCCCATGATCACGTTGGCGACACCGGGGAGGTTGGACAGCCGGTCCTGGATGCGAGTCTCGGCGATGTAGGTGAGCCCGATCTGGTCGTAGCCGACGCCGGAGAGCGCGATCCAGAGGATGGGGCGGGCGTCGGCATCGCGCTTGGCGACGGTGGGCTCCTCGACCTCCTCGGGAAGCAGCCGCCGCGCCCGGGCCACGCGATCGCGCACGTCGTTCGCCGCCTCGTCCGGGTCCCGGAACAGCTCGAACTCCACCGTGATGCTGGAGACCTGCTCGCGGCTGAGCGAGGTGAGGTGGCGGATCCCTTCGATGCCGACGATCTGGTCTTCGAGAGGCTCGGTGACGGACGTCTCCACCACCTCCGGGGCCGCTCCGGGGTACACCGTGGTCACCGAGACGACCGGTGGATCCACGTTGGGAAGCTCCCGGTTCGGCAGGCGGGTGAGGGAGATGGCTCCGAACAGGAAGATCACCAGCGACATCACGGTGGCGAGCACCGGACGTTCGATCGAGAGCTCCGAGAGCCTCACGCACCGCCTCCGGCGACGGAGCCGGCGCGGGGCCCGGGCCCACCCGCCTCCTCGGCCCGCGCGGGCACGATGCGAAGCTTGGATCCCGCGTACAGCTTGTGGGTGCCCGCGGAGACCACGCGATCGCCGGGTGCCAACCCCGCGACCACCTCCACGCGCCCGCCCTGGTGGACGCCGAGGCGGACCCCGACCCGCTCGGCCAGGTCGCCCTCGGCCACGCGCCACACGAAGGAGCCGGCTCCGTCCAGCACGACCGCCTCCTCGGGCACCAGCAGCGCCTCCCGCTCACCCAGCTCCGCGCGGATGTGGGCGAACATGCCCGGGCGTAGCCGGTGGTCCGGGTTCGAAACCCGGCCCTTCACCAGCACCCGGCGCGTGGCGCGGTCCACGCTCGGATCCACGAAGTAGACCGTGGCCCGAAAGCGCTCTTCCGGATAGGCGGCCACCTCGAGCTCGCCCGTGGCACCCGGCTGGGTCAGCGTGAGCACGCGCTCCGGGACCGAGAAGACCACCTGCAAGGGATCCACCGCATCCACCCGGACCAGCTCCGTGTCCGTGTCCACGCGCTCTCCCGGAGAGACGAGGCGAGCCCCCACCACACCGTCGAACGGGGCGCGCACGCGGGTGCGCTCCAGCTCGACCTTCGCCAGCTCCACCCGGGCGCGGGCCACGGCGAGCTCGGCGGCCGCCCGCTCCAGCTGCGCAGCGGCGGCGGCGTTGCGCTCGGCAAGGCGGCGGGTGCGCGCGTGCTGGTCCCGCGCCAGGGCCAGGTTCGCTTCTGCCTCGCGCAGACGCGCCACCTGCTCGCCCTCGCGCAGACGGAAGAGCACGTCACCCCGAGCCACCGTCTGCCCCTCCTCGAACTCGATGCTCTCGACCACGCCGGCGATCTCCGGCTCGAGGACCACCGACTCGTCCGCTCGCAGCTCACCCACGAGCTGTCTCACGTCCTTCAACACCTCGGGCTGCACGGTGACCACGCTGACGGACTGGGCCGGAGGGCCGCCACTCGCCGCCGGTGCGTCCTCCCGCGTGCAGGCTGCGAGAGGCGCCAGGCTCAGGCCCGCGAGCAGGGCGAGGAGAGCGCGGCGGGCCGGGACGGCCGCGTGGGGGCTCATTCGCGCATGCTATCGAAGCCGTGCATCTCGCGGTAGAAGTGCGGAATCTCGCCAATGAGGCGCGGAGCGGTATGCTCCGCCACCAGCGAGGAAGCCCGCCGCCGTGCAGATCGTCTGCCTCGATCTCGAGGGAGTGCTGGTGCCCGAAATCTGGATCGGCGTGGCCGAGCGGAGCGGAATCGCGGAGCTGCGCCTCACCACGCGCGACGAGCCGGACTACGACGTGTTGATGAAGCGGCGGCTCTCGATCCTGGCGCGTCACGGCCTGGGCCTTCGGGACATCGAGCAGGTGATCGCCGACCTCGGCCCGCTGGACGGAGCGCCCGAGTTCCTGTCCTGGCTGCGGGAGCGCTTCCAGGTGGTCATCCTGTCGGACACCTTCTACGAGTTCGCGCGACCGCTCATGCGCCAGCTGGGGTGGCCCACCCTGCTGTGCCATCGCCTGGTGGTGGAGGACGACGGCCGCATCCGGGACTACGTGCTGCGCATCCCCGATGCCAAGCGGCGGGCGGTGCGGGCCCTTCGCGACCTGAACTTCCGGGTGATCGCGGCGGGCGACTCGTACAACGACACGACCATGCTGTCGGAGGCCCACGCGGGCATCCTGTTCCGTCCGCCCGACAACGTGGTGGCGGAGTTCCCGCAGTTTCCCGTGACACGGACCTATCCGGAGCTGCGCGAGCAGATCCTGCGCGCGTCGGAGGGCTCAGCCTCGTAGTCCGGCCGCGACGCGCAGCGGGCGGTCGCGCACCTCGCGGCGCTCGGGCCGCTTGAACATCGCGTGCCCACCGGGCTGATAGGTGAGGAGCAGCGCACGCCGCGGCCGGTCCGAGCGGTTCGGCAGCGATCCGTGGACGGTGTGGGGGCTGAAGAAGAGCAGGTCGCCGGCGGTCAGGACCGCGGGCACCTGCGCCGCAGCATCGAAGTGGCGGGGATCGGTGAAGAGCGGACCCAGGACGCCCTGCCCCACCCGGCCCGGAAGCATCCCGCGGCGATGGCTGCCGCGCACCACCCGGAGGCAGCCGTTGCCCGGCGTGGCGTCGTCCAGGGCGAGCAGCACGTTGGGGCATTGATCCACGTGGGGGCACGTGTGGGCCCAGTAGGGGGAGTCCTGGTGCCAGCGGAAACGGGAGCCTTCCCGGGGTCGCTTGAAGTTGAGCTTGTCCGTGAAGAGCGCGATGCGCTCGGAACCCACCAGATCGCGCATCGGCCGTGCCAGGCGCGGGTCGTCGATCAGGGCCTCGAGCAAGGGATCCAGATGGTGGAAGGGCTCGAGCACGCGAATCGTGCGCGACCCCGGCGCGTGCTCCAGCTGGATCGTGGTGCCGCCGGCTTCCACGTAGACGTTCCCGTCGATCCGGTAGCGGCGTCCGTCGCGACGGGCCGCCGCCCGCGCCCGGGCGCCGGCCCGCTCGCACGCGGCCCGTAGCGCCTCCACCTCCGGGCGGGCGAAGACGCGGTGCCGCACGAAGAACCCGTCTTCGCGCCACGTCCGTCGCTCTGCGCGGGTGAGCCGGCCCCTGCCTCGGTGAATGACGCCTGCCTCCCTTCCCCGGCCCGACCCCGATCGGCGAGGCCGCGGAGGAGGGAGCGTAGTCCCTACGACCGGCTTCGCGAGGGGGCCCGGGCGCGGCGGCGGGACCGCGCCCGGGGCGCGGCGCGAGCCGGCAGCAGGATCTCGACCCGGGGCGAGGCTCCGTCCCTGCGCAGGACGGCGCGACCCTTGGCCGAGCGCAGGGCGCGATCCGCCACCGCCACCAGGAGGTCCAGACCGCGCGGCGGGCTCGAACCCTTGCGGGCGTCCGAGGAACCCTGCTTCCGCGCCGGCTCCTCCACCGTGAAGCAGACACGACGGCCCCGCTCCGAGAGCGCGAGGCCTACCGGCTTGCGCGGGCGCGCTCGCGTCCCCGCACTCAAGACCAGGGAGAGGAGCGTCGCATGCAACAGGTTCGGATCGACTTCCACGAAGGCCGTGCGGGCGGGCTGGCGGACCACGACCCGTAGCCTTCCGGGCAGGCCCTCGACCTCGTCCACCACCGCGGCCACCGCTTCCCGCGGCGAGACCCGGGCCGTCTCGCCGGGGTCCGCCACGAGAAGCGGGCGCACGTGGCCGAGGAGCGCGGCGGCCTCGGCCGCGAGGGTCTGGATCGATTGGTTCGCTTCCTCGATCTGCGCCCGACTCTCGCGCTGCGCCGCCCAGTGCGCGGACAATCGCGTGGCCGCCAGGTGGTTGCCCACCTCGTGGCAGATGGCGAGTACCAGCTGGACCGAGTCGCTCGGGGCCAACGCGCCTCCGCGTCTGCCTCCCCCAAATAGGGGTTGTAGCGAGCCGGAGGCCCATGGTGCGATTGGAGCTTTTCCCTACCCCGACTCCTGGGACCCCTGGGGGATGCGGCTGCGGAAGTCACCCATCTCCACGCACCTTGCCTCGGAGCGCGCAGCCTCGGCGGCAAAGCCGATCAGGTGTGCCTCCAGGGCGACGCGTCCGGACGCCAGGAGCCCATCCCATGCACCGCGAGCCAGCGCCGCCGTGAAGTGGTCGAGCAGGCCGTCGTCACCTCCGAAGTGGTCGAGCGGCGAGGCCCGGACCTCGCGGCGCTCCACCTCGAGGGAGCCGGGCCGGCGCACCTCGATCGTTCCGGCGTGGAGGAGCCCCCGCAGCTCGCCCCGGCTGCCGGTCAGGCGGAGCGCCCGCTCCTCGTGGACCGCGTGGCCGTGCAGGCCGAAGCTGGCGGTGAGCCCATCCGCGAACTCCGCGATCACCACCTGGTGGTCCACCACGTCGTTGTCGCAGCGGTAGACGCACCGCCCGTAGGGTCCGGTCTCCAACGCGTGACGCCGCGCGGGCCGGCTCGGATCGGGAGAGACGTCGCTCCAGGGCCAGCCGGCGGCCAGCTCGTCGGGGGGATCCAGATAGAAGCGCACCGCGTCGTACGGACACGACGCCTGGACGGGGCAGCCGTCCGTGCAGCGCTCGGGAGCCTCCGGCGGTGCGCTCTCGCGCCGGTAGAGTGTGAGCGCTCCGAACGAGGCCACCCGCACCGCGGGCCGGTCCGCGAACCACGCCAGCAGGTCCAGGTCGTGAACGCTCTTGGCCAGGAGCAGCGGTGCCGCCACGGCCCGATTCCGGAACTTGCCGCGCACGTAGGAGTGGGTCATGTGCCAGTGCGCCACGTGCCCGCGCATGTCCATGGAGACGAGCCGCCCCAGCTCCCCCCGCTCCACGAGCTCTCGCACCGTCTGGTAGAAGCGCGTATGCCGCAGCACATGCCCGATCTGCAGCGCGCGCCCCGCACGCTCCGCCGCCGCCACCACCCGCTGGCACTCGGCCGCGGTGGGTGCGATGGGCTTCTCGAGCAGCACGTGATGGCCGCGTTCCAGCGCAGCGAGAGCCGGTGCGACGTGCAGGCGATCGCCCGTGGCGATGATCGCCACGTCGCCCACTGCGGACCGCTCCAGCAACGCCTTCCAGTCCGGGAAGACGCGCTCCGCGGGAAGGCCGTGCTCGCGGGCCAGGATGCGTGCGCGTTCCGCGTCGGGCTCGGCGAGCGCGACCAGACGCAGGCGATCCGGATGCTGCAGGGCCCAGCGGCCG
>JBFGJV010000036.1:0-20344 GCA_041577015.1 Myxococcota bacterium | reverse complement strand
GGCGCTGCGCGCCGCCGAGGGGGCCCTGCGCGCGGCTGAAAAAGCCAGGCGCGCGTCCGAGGAAGCGCTTCGCGCGCAGCTCGCGGCCATCGAGCGCCGGCTCGCAGGGATCGAGGCGCGTCTGGACGACGTGCTCGACTGGCGCGAGCGTTCGTCGCGCTCCCTTGAGGCCCACGGCGAGGAGATGCGCGTCCAGCGCGCCGCCCTGGCGCGCGTGCATCGCATCGTCCGCGAGATCGCGCGTCCCGAGGACCTGCTGGGCCGGGTGGGCGACTCCCGCCGCCGCTAGCCTCGCAGGGCGGCCAGCGCCTCGGCCGGGATCTCCGTGCTCGGGCGCCCGGAGAAGGCGGCCCACCAGCGCGCCAGGTTTCCGAAGCGGTTCTCGGGGTCCACCTCCACCCGGGCCAGCTCCGCGAAGCGGAGACCGGCGTACAGCGTGCAGTCGGCGATCGTCGGGCGCTCGCCCGCGACGAAGGGACGCGTGCCGATCTGAGCGTCCAGGTACGCGAGCGTTCCGGGCAGCGAGCGGCGCGCCTCCTCGGCGATCTCGGGGGTCTCCTTCACGCCCGGAAGCGGCGAGCGCGTGTTGTGGACGATCCGCGCCACGCGCACCAGCACGCCGAAGTCCGCGGTTCGCTCCAGGGCTCGCACGCGCGCCCGCTCGAGCGGGTGTGTGCCGATCATGGGGGGCTCCGGGTGCAGCTCCTCCAGGTACTCGATGATCGCCAGCGACTCGCGCAGGGTGGTGCCGTCGTCGAGCTCCAGCACCGGGAGTCCGCCCAGGGGGTTCTTGGCCAGGAACGCCGGGTCGCGCTGCTCGCCCTGCAGCAGGTTTACCACCACGCGCGGGATCTCCAGGCCCTTCTCGGCCAGGTACACCCGGAGCTTGGTGGGATTCGGCGCGAACGGGAAGTCGTAGATCCGCATGGCGCAAGCCTAGCCAACGCGCGCGCGCGGCTTACCTTGGGGGGATGAGGCTCGGACGTCTGCTGCTCTTCGGCCTGCTCGGCCTGGTCCTGCTCGCCGCCCTGGCCCTATTCTCCGTCGACATGATCGTGGACTGGGCGGTGGAGCGCAGCGCCACCCGCGCCCTGGGCGTCCGCACGCGCGTGGGGGCGGCCCGGGTCGGGCTGCTGCGAGGCGGGCTCGCCCTGCAGGGCGTGCGGGTCGCCAATCCCGAGGGCTTCTCGGGCGATTTCCTGCGCCTGCGCGACGCGCGTCTGGAGCTGGACCTGCGCTCGCTGCGCGCCCCCACCGTGCGTGCCCCGAGCCTCGAGCTGGAGACGCTCGAGGTGCGGCTCGAGCGTCGGGCAGGCCGCGCCAACTACCGCGCCATCCTGGACCATATGAACGCCGGCAAGCGCCCGGCGGACGCGCGGCAGGGCCGGCGCTTCGTGATCGACCGGGTGCGCGTACGGGAGGTCACCGCGCACGTCCAGCTGCTTCCCCCCGGAGGACGCGCCACCGAGCTGGAGCTGCGCATTCCGGAGATCCGCCTGTCCGGCGTGGGCGAGCGCTCCGGAGGTGTGCTGGCCTCGGAGCTCACCGCGATCCTGGTCCAGGCGGTGCTCGAGGCGCTGGCGCGCAAGGGCGTCGGGCTCCCGGCCCAGCTGGCGTCGGATCTTCGCGCGCAGCTGGATGCCTTCGTCCGGCTTCCGATCCGTTTGCCCGAGGAGGCGGTGCGCCGCGGCGGCGAGGCGGCGGGCGAGGTGCTGGAGGGCGCGGGACGCGTGCTGCGAGGCCTGGGTGATCGCGTGCGGGGTGAGCGCTAGACGCCAGGTGCGGCCGGCTCGAAGTCGCCCGCGCGCGGCTCCTCGAGCAGCCAGTAGAGCACGTTGTCGCGGAAGGCGGAGCTCCGGGTCAGGCCCAGGTGGTCGTCGGGCAGGAACAGCACGCGACGGAAGTCGATGGGCGTGCGCAGGCGCGGCCTCCAGGTCTGCCCGACGCGCTCGTCCAGGAGCGCGCTGCTGCGCAGCACCGTGCCGTCCCCGGGTGCGCGCTCGACGACGTGGAGCGCCCCGCTGCGTGAATCCACACCCAGGCGCAGCTCCGTCGGCGTGGCGTCGCCCGCCACCAGGAAGATCTCGACGCCCGCAGGCGGCCGGGCCGGCCGGTCCAGGGCCCGGGTGAAGGCGCGCGCCCGGTCCAGGGCCCGTCGCTGGAGATCCAGGGCCAGGGCGCGGCGTTCGGCCGGATCGTCCACGCGGGGCACGAGGGTCGCCAGCACCGGGGCCTGGTCGGGGGCGGCGAGCCCCCAGCCGAGGCGTTCCCAGAGCGCCGGGTCGTACACGTCGCCCACCGGACGCTCCGGGTCGCCGTCCCAGAGCAGCGGCCGGTGCCGGGAGCGCGGCAGCAGCTGGTACGTGGAGGGAAAGGTTCCGAGCAGGGCCGGAGGGTAGTAGGGCAGCAGCGGTCCGAAGCGGCGGCCCTCCACCAGCTGGATCAGCGCCTGCGCCGAGCCCGCGTTGGGGGTGCCGATCAGGATCACGCGCTCCAGGTACTCCGCCCCCGCCCAGGTGATGGGTGGCGGCGCGCCATCCGCGGGGAGCGGAGCGGCGCCGTGACGCAGGAACCACCGCACCACCAGACCGCCCATGGAGTGCGCCGCGATGTCGAACTTGACCGTGGGGTCTTCGATCCCGAAACGCTTGCGATACTCCTCCTGCACGAAGGCGCGCTTCTCGCGCAGGAACTCGGCCAGACGGTGCGCGTTCTCCACGTTGTCCCGGCGCCAGTCGTAGTCGAACTGGAAGCAGGTGAAGTGGTCGTCGCCGTAGTCGACCTCGCCTCCCAGGCCGAGCGCCTGGTCGCGATAGCCGCCGGCACCCAGCGTGGAGAGGATCTGCGCGTAGGCCTGGAGCTCCAGCGGAATGCGCAGCAGCCGGATGCGCACGCGGTCCAGCACCCCGGCGGGCTCCACCTCGTCGCGCATGGCCGCGATCGGCTCGTCGCGGCGGATCGGAAGCGCGATCAGCCGCGCCTCCTCCGCACGGCCGGGATCGGCGGCGCTGCCGTCGAAGGCGCCCCACACCAGCCGCTCGCTGCCCCGCTCCACCAGCCTGGTGCCGAGGATGCCCGGGATCACGACGATGGGGTTGCGATCCGGGGCGTGATGGCTCGCCGACGGGGTGTAGATCAGCGCCAGCTCGGGACCCCGCCCGAGCGTGAGACAGCCCCCCACGCCAGCCGCCGCCAGCAGCGCGAGCGCGGGCCGGGTCCGCGACGCCGCTCTAGCGCGCGTCCGGGTCACGCGTCGCGTCGCGGCCGCGGAAGCCCAGCAGCTCCTGCAGGTGGGCGTGGGAGTCGGCCACGTGGTCGGCCTCGGGAAGCTCGCTCCGGTCGTCGTAGTGATGGCGGATGCGAACCGTGCGCAGCCCCGACGCTCGCGCCCCCGCGACGTCGGTGCGGCGCAGGTCGCCCACGTGCACGACCGCACCCGGCTCGTCGGCGAGCCCGAGCGGCTCGAGCGCGCGCTGGAACATGCGCGGGTGCGGCTTGGGCACGCCCGCCTCGTCGGAGAAGATCGTGACCTCCAGGTGTTCCAGCAGCCCGGTGTGATCCAGCAGCCGCCGCACCACGCGACCGGGGCTGAAGCCGGTGTCGCAGATGAGTGCGCGACGCACGCCGGCGCGGGCCAACGCCTCCAGGGTCTCGCGGGCGCCTTCCAGCGCCTGCACCTCCGCCACCAGCGCCGCCTCGGCCAGATTGCCGGCCAGCACGGCGACCGCATCGGCCGAGGGCGCGGGGACGTTCCTTGCCTTGATTGCCTTTCGGGGGAGCGTCGCCTCGACCCGCTCCGCCAGGGCGGCGAGCGTCCAGCTCGCGATCTCCGCGGCGCCGCTGGCGACCCCCTCCTGCCAGAGCGAGACGTGCCGGCTCCAGGCGTGGTCCAAGGCCTCCCGGGCCGCACCGGGGTCCAGCCCGATCTCGCGGGCGTGCTCCGCCACCAGGGCGGCACGTCGGGTGTGGGTCTCGCCGGGGTCGGGCTCGTAGATGAGCGTCCCCCAGCAGTCGAAGGTCACGGCTCGCGGTCGGGGCTGGCGTCCGGGCATGGGGAAGGAATAAGCCCCAGGGCGCTGAGCGCAATCTCGAGGGCCGCGGGGGAGCCGTTGGTGTCGATCCGCACCCGCTCCGCGTCCGGAAGCTCCTCGAGGGGCTCCCAGCCCTCGAGAAAGTGCTCGAACATCGCGCTCCAACCGACTTGCCCGGTCTGGCGTTCCCGCACGCGCAGGCGCGCGCGGCAGGTGTCCGGGTCGGCGCGGCACTCCACCACGCGGAACGCCACGCCGAGCTCGCGCGCCAGCTCGCGGGCGGCGCGTCGCCGCCCGCGGGTGCGGAAGCTTCCGTCCAGGACGACGGAGCGCCCGCCGGCCAGGGCGCGCCTGGCACGCCGCAGCAGCTCCGCATACACGGTGTCCGAGAACCCGGGTGCCATCGCCTCCCCGGCGCCCGCCTCGAAGAGCTCCTGGCGGATCGCATCCGCCGTCACCAGCTCGGCCTGCCGCGCCGACGCGAGGCGCGCAGCCACCGTGCTCTTGCCGCTCGCCATGAGGCCCGCCACCAGCCAGAGACAGACCGGATCGCGTCTCCGAGCCTGCTCGCTCACCGCACCGACTGTCGGCTGGCCGACACGGCCTCTGGTGCCGGGGCCCGGGGGCGGGTAATGATTGCCCGGGGGAGGCGCACGTGGCGGATCCGATGCGGGTGGACGGCCGGCTGCACCCGGACTTCATGCCCGTGGCCCGGGCCCTGCGGGAGCAGCTGCGCAGCTGGCCGGGCGGCGCCGCGGTCTGCGTGTACCACCGCGGCCAGTGCGTCGTGGATCTCTGGGGCGGCGTGCGCGACCGGGCGGGCCGGCCCTGGCGCCGCGAGACCCTGGCGCCCAGCTTCTCCACCACCAAGGGCGTCGCGGCGACGCTGGTGCACGTCCTGGTGGACCGGGGGCGCCTCTCCTACGAGGACCCCGTCGCGAAGCACTGGCCCGAGTTCGCGAAACACGGCAAGGAAGCCATCCGCGTCCGGCACGTCCTGGCCCATCAGTCCGGCCTCTATCACATCCGGCGCATGATCGACCACGCCGAGCGCATGCTGGACTGGGATCACATGGTGCGCGCCATCGAGGAGGCCCGGCCCGTGCATCCGCCGGGCGAACGCACCGGCTATCACGGGCTCACGTTTGGCTTCCTGGTGGGGGAGATCCTGCGCCGGGTGACCGACATGCCGTTTCCGAGGCTGGTGCAGGAGGAGCTGGCCGGACCCCTGGCCCTGGACGGCCTCTACGTGGGCGCACCGCCCGAGGCGCTGCCGCGCGCGGCGGAGCTGATCTGGCCGGAGCCCTCGCTCCTCCGCCCCCGCATTCCCATCCCCGCTCACGACGGCTGGCTGGGGAACGCGGTGGAGGGCGCGGCCGGGGTCGCCCACCGGGCGATGCGGCTGGTGGGTCTCGAGGTGGACTTCCCGAGCATCCTCGATGCCCTGGTGCCCCGCGGCATCCACAGCTTCGACTTCGGCCACGGCGAGACGCTGCGCGCCGCCATCCCGGCTGCGAACGGCCTGTTCACCGCCCGCTCCCTGGCGCGGATGTACGCGGCGTTGGCGGGAGGTGGCTCCCTGGACGGCGTGCAGCTCGTCTCGCCCGAGACCCTGCGCGAGGCGACCCGGGTGCAGACCGAGCGCGACCGCGTGGTGATTCCCTTCGACATGCGTTGGCGCCTGGGATACCACGGCATCACGACCACGCGCGGAACCCCGCGCCACGCCTTCGGACACTTCGGCTTCGGAGGCTCGGGAGCCTGGGCCGATCCGAGCCGGGAGCTGGCGGTGGCGCTGATCGTGAACAGCGGCATGGGCACGCCCTTCGGCGACATGCGCATCATGCGCGTCTCGGGGGCGGTGCTCGAGGCGGTGCGCGCGGGCTCGAGCCGGTCGCGCAGCACCCGGGCCCAGGGTCGGGTGCCTCGCGGTCGCAACCTGCGCCGCTGGGCCCTCCGCCAGGTGGCGCGGGCCTTCTAGCGCCGGGCGGCGCGCGACTCCTCGTCCGCGAACAGGCTGCGCGCGGTGGGGGAGGGCGGCACCTCCTCCGGCCGCCGCGCGGTTCCCAGCCAGCGGTCCGCCTCCAGGCGCGTCACGCCGAACCACTGGGTCTCGTTCTTGAAGTGGTGGAGTCGAGGGTTGCGCCACAGCCGCGCGTAGTAGGCGCTGCGCGGCTGCACGCGGGTGTGGATCAGGAAGTGGACCCACTCGTAGTGGAGCGCCAGCAGGAGGTGCGTCGCGATGCCCGTCCAGGCCAGCTCCGGGCCGGGCGTGATCGCGTACCAGAGCGCCACCAGCAGCGGCAGCGTCACCACGAACGACTGCAGCGGGATGAACAGGATCTCGTAGTTCCAGGGATCGCGATGATGCCGGCGGTGCTTGCGCGGCACCGCGAAGTCCAGGCGTCGCCCGAGGAGCGTGCGGGGCTTCCAGTGCAGGATGAACACGTGGATCGCCCACTCCTGGAGCGGCCAGAGTGCCAACACGCCCACGATCGGGGCCAGATCCCAGAGCGAGGCCGGCCCCAGCGCGGCGCGCACCGCGAGGGCGACTGCGAGGGCGCCCAGCAGCAGCCGCGGGCTTCCGTGCCGCAGAAAGATCGGGAGCGCCTCCCGCCACGTCCGGGGACTCCCGGCCGGAATGGATCCATGCGGAGGCGTGGCGCTCGCGAGCGCCGATGATCGGACCATGACCGAGGTTACACGACGGAGTCGGCGTCGGGGAGGCCGGGGTCAGGCTTCGCCGGGCGCTTCCTTCTCACGGCGCTCGAGAATGCCAGCGAGCTCGTTCAGGTCCCCGGCGATGTCGCGGAACGCGTCGCCGTCGCGCAGGTGGATGCGCGAGGCATAGTCGCCGTTCTTGAGCGCCTCGATGTGGCGTCGGAACGGCACCATGGGACCCACCAGTCGATGGGCGTACGCAATGCAGATCACGAAGACGGCGATCACGTAGCCTACTGCCAGCGCCGCGAGCGGCACCAGGAAGTCGCTCGACTGCGCCTCCACCACGCGGCGGAAGTACTCCGGGTGCTGCGTCTCCTGGATCGCCACCTCGAAGATGCGTCCGTAGGTGACCCAGCTGTGGACGGCCAGCAGCGCCGCGAAGGAGAGCGTCAGGATCACCAGATAGAGCGGCAGCTTGAGCTGGATGGCGGGCTCCAGCAGCAGGTTCGTGGGCTTGCGGCGCGGGTTCAGCGTGAAGAACCCGCTCCCGGGGGCCTTGGCCACGGCGTTGCCTCCTCGTGCCCCTGCAGATCGGCCCGCCGGAGGCGCGACTGAAGCGGCCGCTTCGCCCCCGGGGGAGAGGCGGACGTGCTGGAGGGGGCGGGCGTGTACCAGATCGGGGAGGTCCAGGCGCGCTCCTGGATCGTGCCCGGGACGCGCGGCTGGCAGCAGTAGCGCAGCGCCGCCGGGACCGCGTCGGGCACCTGGCATCGCACCCCGTTCGCGCGGCACACGTGCGCGGACCAGCGGCAGCTCGGATTCTCGAGCACGCGCACGTACCAGAGCGCGGGCACGGTCGGGTCGAAGTCCGGGTCGCTCCAAAGCGTGCAGAGGGTGTCGAAGCCCGGCCCGCGCGGCGTGCAGGTCTCGGGGGCCACGTCGGCGCCGTTCCTGGCGTCGCCGGCCACGTCGAGGACGCGCTCGCGCGCGACGCCGTCCTCCAGCCAGAGCTTCACGATCTGGAGCCGCTGCAGCTGCGTTCCGGGGGACCCCTCGGCTCCCGGGTCACGCAGCGCCCAGATCGCGAAGCGCGGTGCGCCCGCGTCGCCGGGCGGCGCGTCCAGCACGCCGCCCATGGGCACGCCGCCGGCGTAGCCCGTCGCCACGAAGTCCGGCCGCGTGCAGAGGTCTTCGGGATAGGCCCAGCCGCCGAAGAAGCGCACCGTGATGCGCGGTCCGCTGGTGGCCCAGGCCTCGCGACGATGCATGGCATCGAAGAGGGCGTCCCGCGCGTTCTCCTCCGCCCACAGGCCCGCCAGGCCGCCCGGGTTGAAGTAGAGCCGGTCCGGCACGACGGGGATCTCGGTGCGGTTGGTGTCGCCGCCCGCCGCGTGCCCGGGGTAGCCCTCTTCGCCCGCCAGGCCCGGCGTGCCCAGGTGCGTGTCCGTGGCGCCGATCAGGCCGAAGCGAAACGGGTTCACGCCCAGGCGGGCCTCCTGCACGAGCCCCTCGCCGAGCGCCTCTCGCACGTAGGCTCGCGGCGGGGCCGGCCGCCACCAGGACTCGAAGGGGAACTGGTCCATGGCCGAGAAGGGCAGCAGCTCGAAGCCGCAGAGCTCGTCCTCGCTGGGTCCGGCCACGCGGCATTCGGAGGCGCCCTTGTGCTGGATCACCTCCACCAGCCGCTCGAGCCCGGCGCGCCGGTGCGCCGTGGCCGCGTCGAGCGGGCGGCCGGCATCGTCCTCCACGCGGAAGGCGAGCCCACCGCTCAGGTTCGTGTTGTGCGGAATCGCCAGCACGTCGCAGCCGTCGTCGCGCGCCCGGCACTCGGCGTGCAGACGCTCCCAGAGGCCCTGGGCGCTCCCCACCTCCACGTAGCTGGTGGGGAGTTCCTGCGCACGCTCGTTGCGGAAGATCACGTTGCGGTGGATCATCGAGGAGCCGGGATTCCCGCTCCACTCGTAGCCCACGAAGCTCGTGAAGCGGCACGCGGCGCTGCGATCGTAGGCGGCCTCGGCGGTGGCCTGGATCTCTCGCCAGGGCCCGCGCGCGGCCTCCCGGCAGCGCGCGCCGTCCTCCCCGCAGAAGGAGTAGCGTCGCGGGTCGCGCTGGTTCAGGATCGCCGAGTTGACCAGCACGTAGGCCAGCAGCGGCCAGCGTCGGGTGAGCCGGCACATGTAGGCGTCGTAGGCCTGCGAGCCCGGCGTCGTGCACAGGCTCACCTCGCCCAGGAGCTCGGCGTGGTCCGTGACGGCGGCGAAGTCGAGCGGGCGCGCGAGCTGCACGTGGCGGAGCGGGCGGCCTTCGGCGTCGTAGGGCCGGATCCCCAGTCGCTCGCCCCGGGCGAAGCGGTAGGCCTCGCGCGGGGTCGTGCGCACGCCGATGAAGTTCGCGTCGAAGGAGAGGGCGGTGTGGACGTGGAGGTCGCCGTAGAAGGGCTGCCGCAGCGGATCGAAGCGCGCGCAGGGCTCGCGGGGCTCGCTGCGCTCGAAGGCGTGGAGGGGGGACGCCAGTGCCAGGAGCAGCGCAGCCAGCGCCCCGGTCGCGCGGCGCGGCCTGGACGTCACTCGAAGACCTCGAGCCAGGTGCTCCGCACGGAGTCGGCGCGGAAGGGGGTGCGATAGATCGGCATCGTCGCGGCCAGGACGAGCGCGGCCGCGACGAGCACCCCGAGCACGGTGCGCCCTGTGCGCAGGCGGGCCAGCGCGCGCGCCGGGAGCCAGGCGGCCAGCCAGAGCGCAACGGCCCACCCGAGCGCCTGCCCCCCCAGCAGCGCGGTGAAGGTCCCGACCACGCCCTGGCGGGTCTCGAGCACCATCACCAGCACGCAGGCCCCGGTGAGGAGCAGCATGCGCGCCACGGGCATCAGCCCCGTGACGATGCCCGTGGTCACGGGAAGCGGCGCCAGGAGCACGAGGGCGATCCAAAGCGACCAGTGCGCCTGGCGTCGCGTCATCCGCGCCGGCCCTCCTCGCCCCGGACCCCTTCCGGAACGGCTCGGCCCCCATGATACGATGCCCGGCATGCTCACGAGCTTCGACGACTACCCGATCCACCAGACGCCCGAGCCCGTCGCGCACCCGGCCACCAGCGATCGCAACGCGTACGACCGCTACTGGTTCAACGGCTATGCGACGGACGGGGAGTTCTACTTCGGCGTGGGCCTGGGCCTGTATCCCCACCGCCACATCCTGGACGGCGCCTTCAGCATCGTGCGCGACGGCGAGCAGCACGCCTTCCACGCCTCGCGTCGCGCGCCGGACGATCCCCGGGAGACCGAGGTGGGTCCGCTGCGTCTCGAGGTGCTGGAGCCCATGCGACGCCTGCGCGTGGTGCTGGCGCCGAACGAGACCGGGATCGAGGCGGAGCTCCTCTTCACGGCACGCACGGCCTGCGTCGAGGAGGGCCGCCAGACCTTGCGCAGCCAGGGACGCGTGATCATGGACGCCACGCGCTTCGCGCAGTTCGGGCGCTGGGAGGGGCGCGTGCGCTACGCGGGCCGGACGCTGACGCTGGAGCCGCAGCGCGTCCTCGGCACCAAGGACCGCTCCTGGGGCATCCGTCCCGTGGGCGAGCGGGAGGTGGGCGGCGCGCCGCCGCGCGAGCTGCCCCAGGTCTTCTTCCTGTGGGCGCCGCTCCAGTGGGACGATCACTGCACGCACACCGGGATCTTCGAGGACGCCGCGGGCCGCGTCTGGCACCGGGACGGGGCCATCGTGCCGGCCTACCCCTCCGCCGAGGCCGTGCCCGGCGTGCGCGATCCGGGCCTCGTGCCGCTGGCGGACGCGCGGCACCGGATCGTGCACGAGCCCGGCACGCGCCGCGTGCGCGCGGCGGAGCTCGCGCTCGTGGAGCCCTCCGGCGCCGAGCACACCGTCACGCTCGAGCCCCTGCTGCGCTTCCAGATGAAGGGCCTCGGCTACCTGCACCCGGAGTGGGCGCACGGCGTCTGGAAGGGCGAGCTCGTGATCGGAGGCGAGTCGTGGAAGACGGACGCCCTCGACCCCCTCGCCCTCGAGAACCTGCACGTGCAGCAGGTGGTGCGCGCCCGCTGCCAGGGGCGCGAGGGGATCGGCGCGCTCGAGCACCTGTGCATCGGCCCCCACGCGCCCTCGGGATTCACGGGGCTGCTCGATGGAGCGAAGTGAGGGCGGGCCCGGTCTCGCGGACCGCCTGACGGCCTGGCTTCGCACGCGTCTGCCGGAGGCCCGCGACGTGTCCGTGGTCGATCTGGAACGCATCCACGGCGGGGCCTCCCGGGAGACCTGGCGCTTCGGCCTGCGCTTCCGCCGCGAAGGGGCGACGCACGAGCGACGCCTGGTGCTGCGGCGGGATCCCCCGGCGAGCCTGATCGAGACCGACCGGGCGCTGGAGTTCGGGGCCTACCGGGCCTTCCACGGCACGGGCGTGCCGGTGCCGGAGCCCCTCTGGCTCGAGCCGGATCCCGGGCCTCTCGGCGGTGCGGCCTTCGTGCTGGAGGAGATCCAGGGCTGTGAAGCATCGCCGGCACGCTTGTTTGCACCCCCCTACCTCGAGCACCGTACCAAGATCGGGCGGCGCAAGTGGGAGATCCTGGGCGAGATCCATCGGGCGGATCCGAAGGCGCTGGGGCTCGTGGGTCCCATGGAGGAGGTGGCCCCCGAGGCCGCCTGGCGCCGGGAGCTACGGCACTGGGAGACGATCCTGGACGAGGACGCGCTCGAGCCCCAGCCGGTGATGCGCGCGGCCCTGCGCTGGCTCTGGTGTCATCCACCGCCGCCGGCGCAGCGCGTGGGCGTGGTCCATGCCGACTACCGCACCGGGAACTTCCTGGTGGACGGGAGCGGGGAGATCCGCGGCGTCCTCGACTGGGAGATGGCGCACGTGGGCGATCCGCTCGAGGACCTGGCCTGGGGACTCAACCGCGTGTGGTGCTGGACGCGCGACGGGCTTGCGGGTGGGCTCCTGCCGCGCCCGGAGGCCATCGCCATCTGGGAGGGCGCCAGCGGCCTGCGCGCCGATGCCGTGGCGCTGCACTGGTGGGAGCTCTTCTCCTGCGTGAAGGGCCAGGCGATCTGGGTCTCCGCGGCGCGTGAGTACCAGGAGGGCTCGAACCGCGATCCGGTGATGGCCTTCTCGTGCTGGATGCTCGGCAACAGCCAGGACCGTGCGGCGCTCGAGCTGCTGGGAAAGCTGTCGTGAAGCCCGATCTCGCGGTGGTGCTCGAGACCACGAGCCAGAGCCTGCTGCTGGAGCTGGGACCGCGCTTCGGTGAGCCCTACGGCGCCGCGACCCTCGGGATCCAGGCCCTCCTGCTCCAGGCGGTTCGCGAGGAGCTCGAGCGCGCCGCCGCGCGCCGGGTGGAGGAGAACCGCGCGCTGCGACGTCTCTTCGCCGGGGCGGGCGCCGCCGTGGCCGACCCCGAGCTGCGCGCGCGCCTGGAAGCCGCAGCGCAGGGCGAGGACGCGAGCCTGCTGGTATCGGAGCTGGAGGCTGGCAATCGCACTTTGCGGGCCCTCCTCGTGGAGCTGCACGCGCACGTGGAGACGCGCGAGGGCGAGGCGGCGCGCCGGGTCGAGGCCGGCATCTGGCGCGAACTCGCGGACTCCACCGAGCGGCGTCGGCTCTCGATCGCGCCGTTCTGAGCGTTCGGGTGGGCGCCCCTACATCGCCGCCGCGCCGTAGGCGCGGCCGTCGAAGGCGCGCGCCTCCGCCTCCACGTCGAAGCGCACGCGGAGCCGGGCGCGCAGCGCCTCGCGCCCCAGCACCAGCTCGAGCTCCGGGATCGAGCGCAGCACGCTCCGCGCCATCACGTGCCGGGCCAGGAAGCGCGTGCAGCTGCGTACCCAGCGCGGGAGCTTGGCCGCGATGAAGCCCACGTGGCCGATCTCGTCGGCGAGGATCTCGTCGTAGAGGCTGCGGATCCGCGCGGCGACGGGAGGTTCGTCCGCGAACAGCGCCACGCCCCGCTCGCGCATCATGTGGAACAGCACGCAGCCCACGATCTCCGCGGCGCCCACGAAGGGCAGCACCCGCTCGTGGGGAAGCCGCACGAAGAGCTTGATCATGAGACGCATGGGAGCCGGCGGCGGCACGGTCCGGAACGGGAGGTCGAACATCCGGAGAACGTCCGCCAGGATGCGCGTGTGGTAGTGCTCCTGGAGGGTCACGTAGAGGCGCTCCGGCTGGGACTCGAACACTTCCTCGGCGACGCCGTAGACCTCGCCCAGGCCGACCCCGAAGCGCTCGCCCTGGTTCATCTTCGCCGTGGCCAGCAGCCAGAGCATGCGCGGCTCGAGCCCGGGCTCGGGATGCCGGCGCTTCAGATTGCGCAGATACGTGTCCCGATCCGGCCGCCAGCGCGCCCGTGGGCGCCGGCTCTCCAGCTCGGCGAAGCCGGCCTCGCGCCGGGCCAGGCTGCGACGCACGGGGTCGGCCGAGCCCTCGGTGCGGAGCAGGAACGCCCGGTAGCCCTCCAGGCCGCCGCCGAAGTGGGCCGACGTGGCGCCGGTCATCGGGAGGGCCCCTCCACGTAGAGCAGGACCAGGGTCTCCAGGTCCTCCCGGCGCGACGCGGCGGGACCAGGCGTCCCGATCAGGTACCCGAACACTCCCGTCAGGAAGAGGTGGGTGGCCCGCGCGGACTCGAGCCCGGCGCGGAGCTCGCCCTTCCGTGCGGCCTCGGCGAAGCGCTTCGTCACCGCGTGCAGGACCGGCAGGGGCTGGTCGTCCAGGGCGGGCGGGCGGCGCACGTAGATGCCCAGCATGTCGCGGAACAGCGCCGAGTCGCCGACCGTTTCCTCCGCCTGGATGAAGCCTTCGACGAGCTCGTTCAGAAACGTCTCGAAGGCTGCCTCGGGCCGCAGGGACCCAACGATGCGCTGCTCCAGGCGCCACTGGAGCTCGAGCAGCACGTCCTCCTTGGCAGGGAAGTGGAAGTAGAAGCTCGGCCGCGAGACCCGGGCGCGCCGCGCGATGCGCGCGACGCTGGCCCGGTCGAATCCCACGCGGCGGAACTCGGCGAGGGCGGCCTCGAACAAGCGGGCATGGGTGCGATCGAACTGGCGATCGCGCCGGGTGACGCGCAGGGGCAGGGGAAGGGCCACGGGGGAAGGATAGATCCGTCTTCTGACGTACGTCAACCAAATTCATCGATTGTCAGCGTAGTTCAACAGGTGTCAGGTACGCGCGAGGCAATCCCTTTCCTCGAGGGCGGAAGCGCGATTCCCAGCCCCTGGGCCCCACGCGTGCAAGTGGTTGGAATGCGGACGGGGCGCCCTGGAACGCGAGTTGCACCCCATCGCGCGGGAGGGAGAGCATGGGATCCAGCCGAGCCAGGTCGATCGGTCTCGTCCTCGCCGCCTCCCTGGCGGTCGCGTCGCCCGCCGCCGCGCTCGGCATCCTGTACGCGCTGGACGGAACGCCGAACGCCAGCCAGATCTTCGAGCTCGACCCGGCCACCGGCGCGTCCATGGGAACCTTTCCGGCACCGAGCTCGGGTGCCTCCTCCACGCCCGACGGGATCACGGCGTCGCCCGACGCGTCGACGCTCTTCGTCGTGGACGGTTCGTCCAGCAACGCGGACCTCTTCCAGATCGACCTGGCCGGCAACGTGCTCGACAGCTTCTCCATCACGCGAGCCGGGGAGGGCCTGACGCGCCTCGGCGACGGGACCCTCGCCGTGGCCACCGGCTTCAGCAGCTTCGTGGTGCTCGTGGATCCGGTCACCCAGAGCCAGACCGGCATCTTCGCGGCGCAGAGCGCGCTCTTCGGCCTCGAGTTCGACGGCACCCGCCTGATCGGGCTGACCCTCGACGGACGGCTCGAGTTCTACACCCCGACCGGAACCTTCCTGGGCTCGCTCACGACCGGGGTGAGTGGCCTCGGCAACACGCTCGGACTCGCCTACGCGGGTCAGTCCTACTTCATCTCGGAAATCTCGAACGGCACCATCTACGAGGTGGACCTCGCGGGTGCCATCGTGAACTCGTTCGCAGCGCCCGCGGGATCCTTCGTCGAGGGCCTCGACTTCGTGCCCGAGCCGGGAACGGGCCTGCTCCTCGCCGCCGGACTCGCCCTGCTGGCCGCTCGCCGCCGGAGCGCCTGACTCCCTCCCGGCCCTCGCCGCCCGCCCACACGGCACCGTCGCCGGGCTTCCCTCTTGCACCGACACGAGGCACGCTGGAGGGGCGCCTGGCAACTCGCATGGGAGGGGAGCCGCCATGAACTTCCGTCGCCCGATCCGGTGGGCCGTGCTCGTCGCACCCCTGGCCTGCGCCTCCGCGACGGCGCCCCCGGCGGCGGACCCGCGCGCGGACACCACCGCGCTCGTGGTGGAGGGGCAGACGGCGCCGCGCCTGCAGGATCTCGGCGAGCTCGCGCATCCCATCACCACGAGCGCGCCGCGTGCGCAGCTCTTCTTCAACCAGGGTCTGGTGCTCTCCTACGGCTTCAACCACAAGGAGGCGCGCCGCGCCTTCCAGGAGGTGGCGCGGCTCGATCCGGAGGCGGCGATGGCCTGGTGGGGGCAGGCGCTCGTCCTGGGGCCCAACATCAATGCACCCATGGCGCCCGAGAACGAACGGGTCGCCTGGGAGCTGGTGCAGAAGGCGGTGGCGCTCAAGCTCAAGGTGTCGGAGCGGGAGCGGGCCTACATCGACGCCCTGACGAAGCGCTACAGCGGCGATCCCGAGCCGGACCGGGCGGCGCTCGACCAAGCCTACGCCGACGCCATGGGCGAGCTGCACCGGCGCCATCCCGACGACCTCGACGCCGCCACGCTCTACGCCGAGGCGCTGATGGATCTCTCGCCCTGGGATTACTGGACCCCCGATGGCGAGCCCCATCCGCGCACGCGGGAGATCCTCCGCGTGCTCGAGTCGGTGCTGGTCCGCGATCCGAAGCACGTCGGGGCCAACCACTTGTACATCCACGCGGTGGAGGCCGCGCGTCCCGAGCTGGGCGAGACGGCGGCGGACCGCCTGCTGGGCCTCGCGCCGGGAGCCGGCCACCTCCAGCACATGCCCTCGCACATCTACGTGCGCGTGGGGCGCTTCGCCGACGCCACCGAGGCCAACCATCGCGCCATCGCCGCCGACGAGGACTACATCACCCAGTGCCGCGCCCAGGGCATCTATCCGCTGGCCTACTACCCGCACAACATCCACTTCCTGTGGTTCGCCACCAGCTGGGAGGGGCGCAGCGGCGACGCGATTGCCGCCGCGCGCCGGGTGGAAGAGCGCAGCCGTCCGCACCTGGCGGAGCTCCCCGAGTGGGCGCAGATCTTCTCGGTCTCGCCCCTCTACGCGCTGGCGCGCTTCGGCCGCTGGCAGGAGATCCTCGCCGAGCCGCGTCCGCCGGCGGACCGGCCCTACTGGACCGGCGTGTGGCACCACGCGCGCGGCCTGGCCCTGGCGCGCACCGGGCGCCTCTCGGAGGCGGAGAGCGAGCTGGCTAGCCTGCGCGCGCTGGCGGCGGACCCGGCGGTGCAGGGCCGCCTCGTAGGCGCGAACGACACCGCGGCGCTGCTGCGGGTGGCCGAGGCGGTGCTGGCCGGGGAGCTGGCCGCCGCGCAAGGGCAGCACGACGAGGCCATCGCGCAGCTGCACCGCGGCGTGCTGCTGGAGGAGGGGCTGGTCTACATCGAGCCCTCGGACTGGTATCTGCCGGTGCGCCAGGTGCTCGGCGCGGTGCTGCTCGAGGCCGGGCGCGCCGCCGAGGCCGAGGCGGTCTACTGGCAGGACCTGCGCGTGAACCCGGACAACGGCTGGTCGCTCTTCGGCCTGGCCCGGAGCCTGCGCGCCCAGGGCAAGGACGCGCAGGCGGCCGCGGTGGAGGAGCGCTTCCGTCGCGCCTGGGCCCGCGCGGACGTGGAGCTGAGCTCGTCGCGCTTCTGAACCTCACCGCGGCAGCGTGAAGGCCACCAGGGCATCGCCCAGGCGCGTCCCGGCGCGCGCATGCCCGCCCGCGGCGATCACCACGTAGGGTCGCTCGCCGATCCGATAGGCCATGGGCGTGGCCTGGCCTCCGGCCGGGAGCCGCCCCTTCCAGAGCTCCTCGCCGGTCTCCAGGTGGAAGGCGCGCAGGTAGTCGTCCATGGCCGCCCCGATCAGGACGACGCCGCCCGAGGTCACGATGGGTCCACCGATGTTGGGCACGCCCCAGCGCAGCGGGATCGGAACGGGCGCCGCGTCGCGCACGGTTCCGAGCGGAACCTGCCAGGCGATCTCGCCGCGCTCCAGATCCACCGCGGCGAGCGTGCCCCAGGGCGGCGGGTTGCAGGGCAGACCGAGCGGCGAGAGGAGGGGCCGGCGCCGCAGGCCGAAGGGGGTACCGCGCTGGGGGGCGAACTCGTCGCCGGGGTGGGCGCGGCGCGCGTCGTCGTACGCCCGGGAGGGGACGAGCTGGACCGCGAAGGGGAGGTTGATCACGTTGGCCACCAGGCGCTGCCGCTCCGGGTGCACCGCCACACCGCCCCAGTTGGAGCCACCGGCGTTGCCGGGGAACATGAGGCTGCCCTGCGTGCTCGGCGGGGTGTAGATGCCCTCGTTGCGCAGCGAGGCGAGGAGCTCGCGACAGCGCCCGCGGTCCCAGGGCGTGAGCCCCCAGGCCTCCTCGGCCGCGAGCGTGTGGCGGACCAGTGGGGGAGGCCGCACCGGGAAGGGCTGCGTGGGCGCCAGACGCTCGCCCGGCGCGCCGCCCTGCGGCACCGGGCGCTCCTCCACCGGGAACACGGGCTCCCCGGTCTCCCGGTGCAGCACGAAGAGGAGCCCCATCTTCGTGGCCTGCACCACCACCGGGATCTCGGCCCCGTCGCGACGCAAGGTGGTGAGCGTGGGCTGGGCCGGGACGTCATAGTCCCAGAGATCCCGGTGGACGGTCCGGAAGCTCCACGCGAGCGCGCCGCTCGAGGCGCGCAGGGCCACCACCGAGCTCCCGTAGTGGTTCATGTCCGCGCGCTCGCCCCGGAAGTAGTCCGGCGCCGCGTTGCCCGTGGGCAGGAAGACCAGCTCCCGCTCCGCATCCACCGCGATCGGCGCCCACACGTTGGGGGTTCCCAGCGCCCAGCCCGACTCGCTCACCGTCCCGGGACGGCGCTCGAAGCCTGGCGGAGCCAGGTCCCAGGCCCAGACGAGCGCCCCGTTGCGCGCGTCGAAGGCGCGCACGACCCCGCTCGGCGCGTCGATGCGGGCGTTGTCGCTCACCGCCGAGCCCACGATCACCAGGTCGCCCGCCACCGCGGGCGGCGACGTCACCTGGTACTCGCCCAGCCAGAGGATCTCCCCCACGCCGCGCGTGAGATCGACGCGCCCCTTCTCGCCGAAGTCCGTGCAGGGAAGGCCGGTCTCCGCGTCCAGGGCGAAGAGCCGGGCATCGATGGTGGCGGTGAAGATGCGGCGGCTGCAGGCCGCCTGCGCGGACGTCTCGGGGTCGCGCCAGTGCGTGACGCCACGGCAGGTGAGCTGGTTGGCGTAGCGACCGCTGCGGTCGATCTCCGGATCGAAGCTCCAGAGCGGCGTTCCGGTGGCGGGATCCAGCGCGAAGACACGGTTGAAGACCGAGCAGACGTAGAGGGCACCGTCCACCAGGATGGGGGTCGCCTCGAAGGCGCTCCCGGTCGGGATCGCGCCGCGCCCGTCGGAGACGTCGCCGGTGTGGAAGATCCAGGCCTCCTCCAGGCGGGCCACGTTCTCTGGCGTGAGGGCGTCCAGGCGGACGAAGCGCTGGCCACCCGGATCGGCGCCGTAGCTGGGCCACGGCGTGGCCTTCCGGCGCTGCGCGGGTCCCGTCTCCGCGCCGGGAGAGCACGCCGCGACGGCGAGCGCCAGGGCGAGGAGAGCGGGGCGACGCGGGACGCGCACGGTGCGCACCAGTCTGCCGCCTCGCGCGGGCGCGCGCGACACGGCCGAGGAGGATGGGAGGCTGGGGTAGCATGGCAGCCAGGGGAGCGGCCGATGGCGATGCTGCGACAGACGTGGCTCCCGCTCGGCCGGACCTGATGGCGGCGCGAACCGGTCCCGCGCGGCCTCGCACGGCGCTCGTGCTCTCCGGGGGCGGCGCACGAGGCGCCTACCAGGTCGGCGTGCTGCGCGGACTCGTGGAGCTCGGGCTGCTCCCGGAGCCCCTGGACGTCCTGGTGGGGTCCAGTGCCGGCGCCATCAATGCGGCCATGATCGCCGCCTGGGCCGACCGGCCGGCGGAGGGGATCGCGCGACTGGAGAAGCTCTGGAGCGAGCTCGAGCCGCGGCAGGTCTTTCGCACCGATCTGCGCTCCCTCGGCGGGATCGGCATGCGCTGGGTGCGGGACCTCTCGTTCGGTGGCCTGCTGCGCCGGGTGGCGCCGAAGGCGCTGCTGGACACCGCTCCGCTGCGCGAGCTCCTCGAGGTAACCGTGCCCTTCGGGCGCCTGGACGAGCACGTGGAGCAGGGCCGGCTCGGCGCCCTGGCGGTTCCCGCCACCAACCTCTACACGGCGGATGGCGTCGTCTTCGTGGATACCCGGCCCCAGGTGCCGCTGTGGCGCCGCGGCCGCTGGAGCGTGGAGCGCACGCGGCTGCGTCCCCAGCACCTGATGGCCTCGAGCGCGATCCCCATCTTCTTCCCCTCCGTCGAGATCGAGGGCCGGCACTTCGGCGACGGCTGCATCCGCAACACCGCGCCGCTCAGCCCGGCGATCAACCTGGGAGCGGACCGCATCGTGGCCATCGGGGTACGCGAGGCGGGCCGCGCGCCGGAGCGGTCTGGCGTCGCGCGCCGCGCCGCGCCGACGATCGCCCAGATCGCCGGCGTGCTGCTCGACGCGGTCATGCTCGATGCCGTGGAGGTGGACGTGGAGCACAGCGAGCGCGTGAACCGCAACGTGCTGACCTACCCCACCTCCGACGCCAACGACCCGTTCCGCTCCATCGACGTGCTCTGGCTCAGCCCGTCCTGCGAGTTCGGACACATTGCCGCCGAGTTCTCCGGCCACATCCCGCCCATCGTGCGCTACCTGCTGCGGGGGCTGGGACCGGAGGAGGCCACCGTCGAGCTGGCGAGCTACCTCTTGTTCGACGCGGGCTTCTGCCGCCGCCTGATCGAGATCGGGCGCGCCGACACCGAGGCGCGGGCCGGAGAGATTGGCGACTTCTTGGCCGGGAGGAGCCCGTAGCGAGGCACGGCGAGGGGAGGGCGCATGGGACGACCGTTCCGCTTCGGAGTCCAGCTCCAGCAGCCATCCGCGGAAGGCTGGGTGGAGGAGGTGCGCCGCATCGAGGCGCTCGGCTACTCCACCATCTTCTGGCCCGATCACTTTACGTCGCAGTGGGATCCCGTCGCGGCTCTGGCGGCCGTGGCAGCCGTGACCGAGCGCGTGAAGGTCGGAACCCTGGTGCTGGACGTCGACTACCGCCACCCCGTGATCCACGCCAAGGCCTCGGCCACGCTCCAGCTGCTCTCGGGCGGGCGCCACGAGTTCGGTCTCGGAGCCGGCTGGATGGCCAGCGACTACGAGCAGGCCGGGCTCGCCTACGACCGGCCGGGTGTCCGCATCGAGCGGCTCGACGAGGCGCTCCAGATCATCCGCTCGATGTGGAGCCGGGAGACGACGAGCTTCGAGGGCCGTCACTACTGCATCCGCGAGATCCCCCGGGCGGCGCCGCTCGCGCCGGACGCCTGCCCCAAGGTGCTGAT
>JBFGJV010000035.1:0-20403 GCA_041577015.1 Myxococcota bacterium | reverse complement strand
TCTCGGGCGTGCTGCTCGGGATCGCGGCGCGCGTCACGCGCCGGCGCCTCACGAGCTGAGCAGTCGTTCCGGGAGGAGCGCCCGCGCCTCGGGCGGGACGCCCTTGCCGAGCACGAGGTCGGCGACGATCCGGCCCGTCACCGGCGAGAGCATGATGCCCTTGCGGTAGTGCCCCACCGCGAGGATCAGCCCCTCCGCTCCGGGCGCCGGACCCATCAGCGGCAGACGATCCGGCGTCGCGGGGCGCAGGCCCGCCCAGGCGCCGAGGAAGCTGGCGTCGTCGAGCGCGGGGACGAGCCGCGTGGCGGCCGCCAGGAGCTGCGCCACGCCCCGGGCCGTGACGCGGCAGTCGAAGCCCACGCGCTCCTCGGTGGCGCCGACGGTGACGCGGCCGTCCCGGCGCGGGACCAGGTAGACGCCCGAGCCCCACAGCACCGTCGAGAGGCGCACCCCCGGCGCCTCCACCTCGAGGATCTGCCCCCGCACCGGCGCGATCGGAAGCGTCGGGCCGGCCCCGAGCCAGGCGGCCGCCTCCCCCGCCCAGGCGCCGCTGGCCAGCACCACGTGCCCAGCGCTCCAGTCGCCCTCGCCGGTGCGGACGCCCACCACGCGCGCGCCGCTTCGCACCAGGCCCACGACGGGCGTCCCGCGCAGGATGCGCGCGCCCAGGCTCTCGGCGGCGCGGCCGTAGGCGCGCGTCAGGAGGCCGCCGCGCACGTGCGCCTCGCGCGGGGACCAGAGCGCGCCGCGGAGATCAGGACCCAGGCGCGGCTCGCGAGCGCGCGCCGCCGCCGCGTCCACCCAGGCCAGGTCCAGGTGCGCGAGCGTGCGCGCCCGGTCGCGCAGGTCCGCCTCCTCCTCCTCGGTGCGGGCCGCGAAGAGCAGGCCGGAGCGCGCGTACTCGGGATCCACGCCCGACGCCTCGCGAAGCTCCTCCACCAGTGCCGGGAAGACCTCCAGGCTCTCCAGGCCGAGGCGCAGCAAAGGACCGTCCTCGCCCACCTCGGCGATCGGGGTCAGCATGCCGGCGGCCACGCCCGAGGCATGGGCGGCGAGATCGTCGCGCTCGAGGAGCGCCACGGAGACCCGCTCGCGCGCCAGGTGCCAGGCGACGGCGCAGCCGATCACGCCGCCGCCCACGACGACGACGTCGGCGCGCCTCACGAGCGCGCGTCCTCGGGAGCGGCGCGCGCCGCCAGGCTGGCCAGGGCGCGCGCCACCACGTCCGGGTCGTGCTCCAGGCCGAGGTAGCGCTGGGCGATGCGCCCCTCCAGATCGATCAGGAACGTGACCACGATGTGCTCGATCTCGCCGTCCGGCCGGCGCGTGCTGCCCACGCCGTAGCTGGCGAGCACTGCCTCCACCTCCTCCACGGGACCGGTCAGGAAGGACCAGGTCTCGAGATCGGCGCCGCGCTTCTCGCCGTAGCGGCGCAGCGTGGCCGGCGTGTCGCGCAGGGGATCCAGGGAGACCGAGACGAAGTGGGTGCGCGCGCGGACCTCCGGCGGGAGGCGCTCCTGCACCGCCACGTTGAGGCCGGTCAGGATCGGGCACGGCCCCGGGCAGCGGGTGAAGATGAAGTCGAGCAGCACGGCCTTGCCGGTCAGATCGGCAAGGGCGAAGGCGTCGCCATTGTGGTCCACCAGGCGGATCGGGGGCGCCGGGTCGCGGGCCGCCGGCCCCTCGGCCAGGGTGCGGCGCGTGGTGTCGGCCTCCTCCTCGCCGAGCACGCGCGCAGAGAGGATCCGATAGCTCTTGCCCGTGAACGAGAGCTCGAACTCGATGGCGTGCCCCGGCTCGAGCCTTTCCAGCAGCGCGGGATCCGCCACGTCGAAGTTCATCGTCATGGCCGGCATCAGGCCGGGGATGTCCTCGTGGGCCACCACCACCTGGTCGTACTCCCCCACCACCTCCTGCACCACGCCGCGCACGGTGTGCACGTGGTCCTCGGGACCCCCGCACGCCAGGAGGAGCGCGCCGAGAAGGATGGAGAGGGAGCGGAGCATGGAAGGATCAGGCAGGAATAGCGGATGCGGCGCGCCTAGCCCAGCAGCTCGCGCAGGCTGCGGGCGTTCGCCACCGCATGGGCGCGATGGTCGTTGTTGAAGTAGATCCAGACCTCCGAGCAGTCGGCGGCCAGGGCCCGGATGCGCCGGGCGAAGCGGCGCAGCGTGGCCGGCGGGTAGCGGCCGGCATAGCGCTCGCCCGCCCCGTGCAGGCGGACGTAGGCGAAGCGCGCCGTCGCCAGCCACGGCGTCTCCAGCTCCGGCATGTGGAAGCAGCAGAAGCCCGCGCGCCGGCGGCGCAGCACCCGGAACACCTCGTCCGTGAACCAGCGCGGGTCGCGGAACTCGAAGACGTGGCGCCTCCGGCGGGGGAGCGTGGCGCAGAAAGCGTCGAGACGCTCGGGGTCGGCCCGGAAGCTCGGCGGCAGCTGGTAGAGGATCGGGCCGAGGCGCTCCTCCAGGCGCAGCGCGCCCTGGAAGAGCCGGCCGACGGCGTCCTCGCAGCCGCGCAGCCGCTTCAGGTGGGTGATGTAGCGGCTCGCCTTGACGGCGAAGCGGAAGCCGCGCGGCGTCGCGGCCCGCCAGACGTCCCAGGTGGCGTCGTCCGGCAGCCGGTAGAAGCTGCGGTTGAGCTCCACGGTCTCGAATTCGCGGGCGTAGAAGCGCAGCCAGGCGTGCTTGGGGAGGTCGGGCGGATAGAAGCGGCCGCTCCAGTCCGCATAGTGCCAGCCGGAGGTGCCGACCCGGAAGCGGACGCCCGACAAGACGGTCCTCCCTGGAGAGGACCCAGGATAGGAGAGCCTAGAGCTGGCCGGCGGTGAAGTACTTGACTGCGGTCCGGGCGGCGGCCTTCGCGAAGCGGCCGATCGCCTCCAGGGCCGGGTTGCCGCCGTCGTCCGGACACTCCCGCTCGGCGCGGGCCTGCAGGCGGCGGATGTGGCCCTCGGTGGACCGCTCCCAGAGCTCGTCGTCCCGCTCGCGGGCACGCTCCGCCACGTCCTCGAAGTGCGCGATCTGCTTGCGCAGCGTGGCGCAGGAGCGGGGCGGACGGCGCTCGTCCTCCTCCTCCTCCACGGCGGCGCCCGGCGTCTCCACCTCCGACGCGGACTGCGCGCCGGCCGGAGCCGGGGCCAGCAGCAGGACGGCGAGGAGCAGGATCCAGAGCCTCATGGAACGCCCTCCGGCGGGCCGGAGCCCGCTCCGGGGCATATCGGCCAACCGGGGGGCCGGGTGAAGGCCCGGGGGGCAGCCGGCTAGAGCTGCTCGGCCAGGGCCCGCGCGGCGCGACGCGCCAGGGCCATGCCCGTGAACATGGGGTTCACCCCGGGGCTGCGGGGAAAGATGCCGGTGTCCACGATCCAGAGCCCCTCGGCGTCGTGGGCGCGGCCGAGCTCGTCCACCACGCCCTGGCCGGGGTCGCCGTGCATGCGCGCGGTGCCGAAGGCGTGGGTGGATGCCCAGGTCAGGTCGGAGGCCCGGAGCGGCCGTCCCAGCCGCTCGACCGCCTCGGGCGAGGTGAGCTCGTCCGGCAGCCCGTGCACCCCGGGCACGATCTTGTGCGCGCCTGCGGCGAAGAACATCCGGGCCAGCACGTGCAGGGCACGCTCGGCGGTGGCCACGTCCTCGGGGTGGAAGCGCCAGGAGAGCAGCGGGTCGAGACCGCGCCGTCGCGGCCGCACGCTTCCGCGCGAGCGCGTGCAGCTCACGATGGCGTCCCAGGTGGCGGAGTGGCCCATCTCCAGCAGCCGCTGCTTCAGCGTGTGACCGAAGCCCGGCGTGCGCACGGCGAGGACGCCCGGCGGCGCCCAGAGCGTCTCGAGCTTGAAGCCCTCGCGCACGAACTGGAGCGACTGGTAGCCCTGGGTCGCGCCGAAGGTGGGCTCCAGCGGGTCCGGGAAGACGCCCGTCACGGCGACGCCGGGATGGAACTGGAGGTTCTCCCCCAGCTGCCCCGAGCCGTTGGCCAGCTCGCCGCTCCGGCGCAGCAGCACCGGCGTGGCCATGCAGCCCGCCGCCAGCACCACGGCGCGCGCCCGCACGCGAACCGCGGGCCCGGGCCGTCCGCTGAAGGGCGCCACCGCGCGCCCCGCCACGCCCACCACGCGGCCCCGCTCGTGCAGCACCTCCCGCACCTGCACCGAGGTCAGCACGCGCGCCCCGGCGCGCAGCGCCGTCGGCACCATGGCCAGGTCCATGGACTGCTTGGCGCGGGTGCGGCAGCCGGTGAAGCACTCCCCGCTGCCGCGGCACCCGCGCACGTTGCGCGGCATCGGCTCGCTGGACCAGCCCAGGGCGTCGCAGGCACGCGCGAAGAGCAGGTTGCGCGCACCGAGCACGTTCTCGGGCGTGGGACCGATCCCGAGCTCCTTCTCCAGGGCGTCGTAGTGGGGATCGAGGTCGGAGCGCGTGGTGTGCTCCAGGCCGGCCTCGCGGCACCAGCCCTCCAGCACGAAGTCCGGGGCCCGCGCGCAGATGGCGGAGTTCACCAGCGACCCGCCGCCGAGACCGATGGCCTGCATGGTGGCGAGCGGCGTGCCCCGCGTGAAGCGCAGGCCCCCCTCGCGCATGGTGCGCGTCATGGAGAGGCCGCCGTCCAGCTCGAAGTCCGGCGGCGTGAAGGGCGGGCCCTCCTCCAGCAGGATCACCCGCCGCCCGGCGCAGGCGAGCTCCTTGGCGGCGACGGCGCCGCACGGACCCGAGCCCACCACCACAACGTCCGCCTGCTCCGAGACGTCGTCAGCGTAGTCGGCGAAGACGCGCACCTCGCCCACCGGCGCGCCCCTCACGGCCGCGGCTCCGCGTAGTCGGGGTGGAGGGGCCCGCGTGGGTCCACGGGCGGCGGGGCGGCGCCGCGGGTCACGTCCTCCGCGCGCCAACGGATCGTGTCCCGGCTGGCGCCCACGCGCGGGTAGAGGGTGTCGGCCTCGTGGATCGGGCTCTCGATGGCGAGCGGAGCCAGCCCCAGGCGGCGCAGCACGGCGGGCGACCCCAGGTAGGCCATGGCGAGCACCGCGCGCAGACTGGTGAAGGCCAGGCGTCGCAGGGGAAGGCGGCTGCGCGCCCAGCCGCGCAGGACCGCCACCTGCTGCTCCGGACGCAGCACGCTGAAGCGCCGCCATCCGTCCAGGCCGGGTGCGGGGAAGACGAGCGTCGCGTGCTCCATCAGGAACAGCAGCGCGCGGATCAGGCTGCGGTTGCGGCGCGGAAGCGCGTCCAGCCAGCGATCCACGTACTCGACCACGCCCGCCTCGGTCCCGGAGGGCTCCAGCGCGCCACCGGGCGGGAAGGTGGCGTCGGCGGCGCCGGCGAGGAACGCCGCCTCCGGAGCCGTGAGCCGCACGGTGGGCCGCGGCGGACGCGGGTAGCCCACGCGCGTTCGCACCACGACCGCCGCCAGCAAGCCGGTCACGAGCATCCACCCCAGCATGCGCGGAGCATACCCCGCTCCCCTCAAGGGGCGCGGCACGGGGGCCGATCCCGCGAGGATGGAGCCCTCCGCCCTCTCGCTGCTGGGCGCCCTGGCGGGGCTGTTCGTGGCGGCGCTGCACGGCTGGATCTTCCTGCAGCACCGGGACTCGCGATCGCAGCTCTGGATCGCCGCCACCGCCCTCGGCATCGCGGCGGTGTGCCTCTGCAGCGCGGCCACGTTCGGGGCCGAGCCGCCGGCGCGGCTCCTGCTCTGGGAGCGCGTCCGGCTGGGCGCCGCCGTCTGCATCCAGGTGTGCTTCCTGCACTTCACGGCGGCGCACCTGGGGCTCTCCCTGCGCGGCTGGCTGCGCGCCACGGACGCCACCGGCGCCGCGATCCTCGCTCTCCTGGTCACGGCCCCGCAACGGGTGTTCGAGCCCGACGTCACCCGCCTCGCACTCCCCTGGCTCGAAACCACCCTGCATCGGGCGGAGCCGACGCTGCTGGGCGGCGTCCTCCTGGGCGTCTTCCTCCTGCACGGAACGGCCGTGGTGGGGACCTACCTGCGCGAGGGATGGCGCGGGAGCGGCGCTGCCCGGCCGCTCGCGCCCCTGCTCGCGGTCTGGCTGGCGGCCGGAATCTTCGACGTCGCCGTGGGGCTCGGGGGCTGGCCGGTGCCGCCCGTGCTGACGGGCGGGTACGTGGTGCTGCTGCTCGGCATCTCGGGCGTGCTGACCCGGCGCATGGCGGTGGGGAGCGCGAACGTGGAGAAGCTGGCGCGACGCCTCCAGCGGCGCGCCGAGGAGCGCGCCCAGGAGCTGCGCGCGCGCGACCTCCAGCTGGCGCGCGGTGAGCAGCTCGCGGCGCTCGGGACGCTCTCCGCGGGCGTCGCCCACGAGATCAACAACCCGCTCGCCTACGTAAGTGCCAACCTGAATCACCTCGAGGAGATCTGGGAGAAGGGCGAGGATCCCGGCGAGGTGGAGGAGGTGCTCGCCGACTGCCGCGATGGCCTGGAACGCGTGCACGCCATCACCGTGGGGCTGGTGCGTCTGGGGCAGCGCGGCGAGGCGCGCTTCGCCGCGGTGGACGTCTCCGAAGTGGTGCGCTCGATACTCCCCATGCTGCGCCAGGAGGCGCTTCCTCGGGCGCGCATCGTCGAGCGGCTCGAGGCGGTTCCACCGGTCCACGGCAACGCGCACCTGCTGGGGCAGGTGGTGCTGAATCTCACCCTGAACGCCATCCAGTCGATCGAAGCGGGCGCCCCGGAGCGCAACCACGTGGAGCTCACGACCCGCTCCCGTGGAGATCGGGTCGAGCTCACCGTGGAGGACACGGGCTGCGGCATCCCGCCGGACGTCGTGTCCCGGATCTTCGAACCCTTCTTCACCACGAAGGAGCGGGGGCGGGGCACCGGACTGGGGCTGGCGGTGACGCGTCAGATCCTGACGCGCCACCGCGGCGAGATCCGCGTGTCGAGCGGATCCCAGGGCACGCGCTTCACGGTGTCCCTGCCCGCCCTGGGTGCGACCTCCAGCGCCTAAAGCGCGCCGGGCCCCGTCCCGATCCCGCAGGAGCCATGCCCGCCCCGCCTTCGCTGCTCGCGGTCGCGCTGCCCCTCTTCACCGGGCTGCTCCACGCCTGGCTGTATGCCCAGAGCAGGCGCGAGCCGGTGCAGCTCTGGCTTGCCGCAGCGGGCTTCGTGCTGGCCGCAGCCGCCCTGTGTGCGCCCGCCGCCGCAGCAGGCCATCGCGACGCCCGATTGCTCCAGCTGACGCTGGGCATCTCGCTGGCCGTGCTGGCGATGCGCACCAGCCTGGGCCTCCTGGGACGGGCGCCCGCGCGCGCGGAGGCTCCCATCTGGGCCCTCGCGGGCGCGGGGCTCGGGATCGTGGCGGCGGCCGCGGCATGGCCGGAAGCGCCGTTGGCTCGCGCGCTGCTCGGCTCGGCGACGGGGCCGAACCTGGGGCCGCTGGGCCGTGCCCTCGCCACGGCTCCGCTGGCGCTGCTGCTCGGAGTCGCCTTCTCCTGCCGACGCGGCCAGGGACGCGCCGGCTGGCTCGTTCTGGCCTGGGCGCCCTGGCTGGCGGCCTCGGCATGGGACGTGGCGGGTGCCTTCGGCGCCCACGGCCGAGCCTCCTTCGCGCACTGGGCGGCGTGGCCCACGCTCGCCACCGGCTCGGCGCTTCTGGTGCGGCGCTTCGTACGCTCCATGGCCGAGGCCGAGCGCATGGCGCGCGACCTGAATGCGCTGGTGGAGGAACGGAGCGCCGCCCTGCGGCGCAAGGAGCTCCAGCTTGCACACGGCGAGCCCCTGGCGAGCCTGGGAGCGCTCGCCGCCGGCGTGGCTCGCGCCACGCACGCGCCGCTCGGATTCCTCGACGCCAACCTGAGCCGTCTGCGTCGGGCCTGGCACGATCGCAACGGCGACGCGGTGCCGCGTCTGCTCGCGGAGTGCCGTCAGGCGGTGGAGCAGCTCCGGGCCGTGGTGTCGCAGGTGCTCGCCGTGGCGCGACGCACCGAGAGCGTCCGCGAGCCGGTGGACCTGCGGGAGGTCGTGGCGTCGGTGCTGCCGATCGTGCGTCCCCTGGGAGGCAGCGAGACGGAGCTCCACGCCGAGCTCGAGCGGGTCGCTCCGGTCCCGGGCGACCGAAGACTGCTGGGCCAGGTGGCGCTGCAGCTGCTGGTGAACGCGGTCCAGGCGGGAGCGGAGGCGCCCGGGCGGCCTCATCACGTGGTGGTGGCCACCGAGGCCTGCGAGGACCACGTCCGGCTGCGCGTGGAGGACTCCGGGCCGGGCATTCCAGCCGAGATCCTGCCGCGGGTGTTCGATCCCTTCTTCACCCCCGAGGAGGGCGAGCGGGGGCCGGCGCTCGGGCTCGCCGTGGTGCACCAGATCGTCGCCCGTCACGGCGGACGCGTCCAGCTGGCGAGCGATGGGAGCGGCACGCGGGTCGTGGTGGAGCTTCCGCTCGCCAGCCAGCCGGCGACGGCCCCGTCCCCGCACTCCGCTCCGGCCCGCTAGGCTGCTCCGCGAGCGGACAGGACGTCCGCGCCCGTGGAGATGGCCTCGGTGCGCATCGCGCTCGGCTTCGCATGCGGGCTGGTCGGGATCTCCTTCGCGGCGATCTTCGTGCGCCTGGCGCTGCCCGCCCCGCCCGTCGTGAGTGCCTTCTACCGCACGCTCTTCGCGAGTGCGGTGCTCGTGCTCTGGCTGGTGATGCGCGGGCAGGCGCGTCTGGAGGGACGCGCCGCGACCCTGGCCCTGGCGGCGGGGGTGTGCTTCGGCACCGACCTGGCTTTCTGGCACACGGCGATCGTCCGCACGTCGGTGGCCAACGCCACCCTGCTCGTCAACACCACGCCGCTCTACCTGGGCCTGTTCACCTGGCTCGTTCTCGGCGAGCGGCCCAGCGCGCGCTTCGTGCTGGGCGCCGCGCTCGCGCTCGCCGGAGCCGCGCTACTGCTGGGGGCCCAGCCGGGCCCCCACACCGCGCGCGGGGGCGACCTGCTCGCCCTCGTCGCCGCCGGCTTCTATAGCGGCTATCTGCTGCTCGCGAAGGCAGCGCGACGCGGAGCGGATGCGCTCCCGGTGCTGTGCGCCGCCACCCTGGGAGCCAGCGGGGCACTCGGGCTCTACGCCCTGGCGCTCGGCGAGCCCCTGACCGGCTTCCCACCGCACTCCTGGGCGGCCATGGCGGGCGCCGCGCTGGTCTCCCAGCTGGTGGGCGTGCTCGCGATCGTGTGGGCGCTGCGTTGGGCGCGCGCCACGTTCGCCTCGGTTGCGCTGCTGGGTCAGCCGGTCGGCACCGCGATGCTGGGCTGGTGGCTGCTGGGAGAGTCCCTGGCCCCGCTCCAGATCCTGGGCGCCGCCGGCGTCCTCGCCGGCATCGGTGCGGCCGCCGGCGCGGCCGGAGATCCCACCGCGAGCGCGGCTCCGGCACGTGCCGGGATCGGTTAGCATCGCCGCCGATGGCGAACGTGCTGCGCAACTGGGCCGACGTGCTGCGCACCCAGAACCTGGACGCCGAGCGCCGTCTCGATCCGATCTCGCGCTGGCTCCTGATCACGCGGGCGAGCGTGATCCCGATGACGGTGCTCTCCGTCGCCATCGGCGGCCTGCTCACGATCGCCGGCCCCACGCCGACGCAGCCGAACGGCTGGCTGTTCCTGGAGGCGCTGCTCGGCTGCGTGGTGGCCCATGCCGCCAACAACATGATCAACGACTGGTTCGATACCCGCTCCGGGCTCGACTCGGCGGAGTACGTGCGAGGCCAGTATGCCCCGCACCCGATCCTGTCGGGCCTCGTTTCGGAGCGCGGCCTGCTCGCGGCGATCCTGGTCGCCAACCTGATCGACCTGGCCATCCTGGCCCATCTGGCCTGGCTCCGGGGGCCGGCGGTGGTGGCCTTCGCCCTGGCGGGCCTGTTCGTGAGCGTCTTCTACGTGGCGCCTCCCTTGCGCCTCAAGCGCCACGGCCTGGGGGAGCCCGGTGTCGTCCTGGTCTGGGGCCCGCTCATGATCGGGGGCACCTATCTGGTGACCGCGGGCGCGCTGCCGGCCTGGGTGTGGGCGGCGAGCCTCCCGTACGCGCTCCTCGTGGGCGCCGTCTTGATCGGGAAGCACGTGGACAAGCTCGAGGCCGACCGGGCGCGCGGCGTGCGAACGCTCCCGGTGCTGCTGGGCGAACGCGCGGCCCGACGCCTGAACCAGGGCCTGTTCGTGGGCTTCTTCGCCCTGGTGGGCGTCCTGGTCCTGCTGGGGGTCTTCGGCGTCTGGACGCTGGTGGTCGCCTTCGCACTGCCCCGCACGGCGGCGGTGCTGCGCGTCTTCTCGGAGCCGCGCCCGGAGGAGCCGCCGGAGAACTACCCGATCTGGCCGCTCTGGTACGTGGCGTGGTCGTTCGTGCTGACGCGGCTGGCCGGGGGCCTGCTGGTGGCGGGCCTCGTCGCCAACGCGATCCATCCGCTCTTCGTGCGGCTCTGACCCGCCTGCCTCCCCAACTAGTCCTCGAAGCGTCGCTCCCTCCACCACGGGAAGAAGTCGGGCATGTCCCGGGAGACGCGCATGGAGAAGCGCGGCGGACGCTTCTCCAGGAAGCTCTGCACGCCCTCGTAGGCGTCCGGCGAGCGGCCCATGGCGTAGATGGCCCGGGAGTCGACCCGATGCGCCTCCATGGGATGGTCGGCGCCGAGCATGCGCCACAGGAGCTGGCGTGCCAGAGCCACGGAGACCGCGCTGGTGTGGTCCGCGATCTCGCGCGCCAGGGCGTGCGCCGCGGGCAGGAGCTCCGGGCCGGGCAGCACCCGTGATACCAGACCTCCCTCCAACGCCTCCCGGGCCGGAAAGACGCGGCCGGTAGTCACCCACTCCAGGGCCTGGGAGATGCCCACCAGGCGCGGCAGGAACCACGAGCTGCAGGCCTCGGGGACGATCCCCCGGCGCGCGAACACGAAGCCGAAGCGCGCGCTCTCGCTGGCCAGGCGCACGTCCATGGGCAGCGTCATGGTCACGCCCACGCCCACGGCCGGCCCGTTGATGGCGGCGATCACCGGCTTGCGCAGCTCGAAGATGCGGAGCGCGACGAGCCCGCCGCCGTCGCGGTGGGTGCGGGCGTCCTCCCGGGAGCTCGAGTCGAAGGTCGAGCCTCCGGCGCCCAGATCCGCCCCGGCGCAGAAGGCCCGACCCGCCCCGGTCACGATGACGACGCGGACGTCGTCGGCGGCGTCCGCCTCGTCGAAGGCGGCCAGCAGCTCCGCCTGCATCCGGGGGGTGAAGGCGTTGAGCTTCTGGGGCCGGTGGAGCGTGATGGTGAGAACGCCGTCCTGGCGCTCGAGCTGGATCGTCTCGGGGTTCATCGGACCTCCGCGTGCGCGCCACCCGATGCGGGGGCCGGGTCAGGATACCCGGCCCCGAGGCCGCGTGACGCCGGACGCGCGGGGGTCCGCGGGCCCGCGCCGCACGCTATGGTGGGCCTCCGGCGCGGCCGCGCCCGAGCGCGACCGGCGCCGCGCGAGAGATCGGTGACCAACCGCAGCAACGCGTACACGCTCTACTACGCCTACGGCTCGAACATGAGCACCCGTCGCCTGCGCGAACGCGTGGAATCTGCGCAGGCCATCGGAACGGCGCGGCTGCGCGGCAAGCGATGGGCCTGCAACAAGCTGGGCAGGGACGGCACCGGGAAGGCCAACCTGGTGGACGATCCCACGGGCCTCGTCTGGGGCGTGCTGTGGCGCATCGACCCTGGGGAGTGGCCGCGCATCGATCGCTTCGAGGGTGGCTACCAGCGCGTCGAGGTGCACGTGGAGACGGTGGACGGTGGCGAGCACCGCGCCCTCACCTACGTGTCCGAACGGCTCACGCAGCGTCCCGTGCCGAGCGCGCCCTACCGGGATTGGCTGCTCGAAGGCGCCCGGGAGCACGGCCTCCCGGACGCGTGGATCGAGCTGCTGACGCGGCTCGCCACCGACAAGGAAGGGCGCCGGTGAGGAAGGCGTCGGGCCGGGGCGGCGCTGCCGCTCGCCATGGCCTCAAGGCCCGTCAGGCCTTCGGGAAGTACCGGATCCGCAGGCGTCTGGCCCAGGGCGGCTTCGCCACGGTCTACGAGGCCTTCGACACCATCGAGGGCATCCCGGTGGCGATCAAGGTGCTCCACCCGCACCTGGTGGACACGCACCTGGTCGAGGCGTTCCGCAAGGAGGCGCGCGTCATGGCGCGGCTCGACCACCCGAACGTCCTGCCCATCAAGAACGCCCAGTTCATCGACGGCCAGTTCGCCATCGTCTACCCGCGTGGCGAAGGCACGCTCGGCGACCGCATGCAGCGCCGGCTGGCGTCGGCCACGCGCGTGGAGCTGGCCCGTCAGATGCTCGACGCGGTGGCGTACGCCCACGCCCATCGTGTGATCCACTGCGACCTCAAGCCGGAGAACTTCATCCTGTTCCCGGGGCCCAAGCTGCGCCTCACCGACTTCGGGATCGCCCGGCTCGCCCAGCGCACGGTGCTGGGATCGGGATCGGGTACGGTGGGGTACGTCGCGCCGGAACAGGCGCTCGGGCGGACGTCCTTCCGCTCCGACGTCTTCTCGCTGGGCCTGATCCTCTACCAGCTCTTCTCGGGCGAGCTGCCGGAGTGGCCCTACGAGTGGCCGCCGCCCGGGATCGAGCGCCTGCGCCGGACCTGTCACCCGGCGTTCCTGGCCTTCCTGCGCCGGGCGATCCGCGTGGATCAGGAGCGCCGCTTCGCGAACGCGATCCAGATGCGCGACGGCTTCGAGGAGCTGCGCAGGCGTGGGCGCGTGCTCGCACCCGCGCGACCACCCCGGCGCAGGCGGCGGCGCGCGCCCGCGCCGCAGCGCGACTGGCGCCTGCTGCGTCGGCGCCAGTTCGAGCGTCTCTACCGCAAGCCCCTGGGTCTGACGGACGTCTGCTCCCGGTGCCACGGTCCCATCTCGGAGATCATGTTCGCCTGCCCCTGGTGTGGCACACGCCGCGCGGTGTGGCGTGGCGAGACCCGACGCCCCGAGGCATGCCCGCGCTGCAAGCGGGGACGCAACCCCGACTGGCGCTACTGCGCCTGGTGCTACGGACCGGCCTTCCGTCGGGTCTCGTCCCGGCCGGTCCGAGACCCGACGCTGACCGAGCGCTGCGGCAACCCGCGCTGCACGCGGAAGCTGGTGGCGCCCTACATGCGCTACTGCCCCTGGTGCCGGCGCAAGCTGCGCAAGCGCTGGAACGTGCCGGGGGCCCACCATCGCTGCGGACGCTGCGGTTGGGCCGTGCTGCGGGAATACTGGAACTTCTGTCCCTGGTGCGGGAAGGGACAGGGCAAGTCCTGAGCATGTCACTCGCCCGCGGCGTCCTCGACGCCGACCCGGTCCGCCCCGTCGAAGGGGGGCACGTACACGACGTAGGCCACGGCCGGCTCGGGCCCGGCGTTGCGGAAGGCGTGCACGGCGCCGCGGGGCACGTAGAGGATGGAGCCCTCCCCCACCGCGCGCTCCTCCTTCCCCAGGCGCAGGAAGCCCCGGCCTCGCAGCACCACCACCATCAGGTCGTGGCGCTCGTGGCGATGCAGCGGCTCGCGATCGCGGATCCAGACCAGGTGGTGGCTCGTGCTCGCGTCGCGGCCCAGCTCGCGGACGCGGAGGGCCTCGTCGGGCCCGAGACGCGTCTCGCCCGCCAGGGTCGCCAGGGGACGCGTCAGGCGTCCCTCGGGAAGGCCTGCGTCGAGGACGGCGGGGGAGGTCGCCGAGCCGGCGCAGGCCAGCCACGCCACGGCGAGGCCCGGCAGGAGCCGGACCGGCAGCACGGGCGTGGAACGCGAGACGGTCATTGCCGGCAGGCAACGCCACCCGTCCGGCGCTGTCAAATCCGCCCCCTCGCCCGGCGCCCGGGGATCGCCCCGGCTCTCGCTGCCATGCTGGCCCTGGCCTGCGGGACGGACCGGGAGGCCGCGCTCGACGTGGAGTCGACAGCGTCCGTGGCACGCCCGGAGATCGTGGAGATGCTGCGCGAGGATCTCCGCAGCGAGCGTCACCCCGCGGACGGCGGCGGGCGCGCCTGGCTGCTCCCCGCGCCGGCGAGCGACGTGCCGGCCCGGGCGGGCGTCCCGGGACGCTGGACGCTCGCCTACGAGGCGGGTCCGCTCGGCGTCGCGGAGGGCGGCGCCATCTACCTGCAGGTCTCGCCCTTCTGGGGCTGGAGCCCGCCCCAGACGCTGGCGCCGGAGGCGCCGGGATTCACGCGCGTCACCACCGACGCGCCGGACCTGCACCTCGAGACGAGCACGCCAGACGCGCAGCTTCTTGCCGTGGAGGTGCGGGGGCGCGCGCTCGCGGCGGGCGAGCGCATCCAGATCACGTACGGAGAGGGACCTGCGGGCGCGCGGGCGGACCGCTTCGCGGAGGAGGCGTCGGCGTTCTGGATCGCCGTGGACGGCGACGGCGACGGCCTGCGCGCTCTGCTGCCCGACGCTCCGACGGTCGCCGTGCGACCCGGGCCGCCCGCGCAGCTACAGGTGCTGCTCCCGGCCACGGCCCGACCGGGCGAGGCGGTTCGCGTGCGCGTCTCCGTGCTGGATGCCCTGGGCAACGCGGGCGTCGAGGTGACGGGCCCGGTTCGCTTCGTGGATCCGCCGGCGGCCCTCGCCTTGCCGGACCGCGTCGTCCTGGCTCCCGAGGACGGCGGCACCACCGGGCTCCTGGCCCGGGTGCGCGGGCCCGGCGTCCACCGCCTGCGCGCGGTGGGACCGGAGGGACTCGAGGCCGAGAGCAATCCGCTGGTGGTGGAGGAGGACGGTCCACGCCTGCTGTGGGGCGATCTGCACGGACACTCGGCCTTCTCGGACGGCACGGGCACGCCCGAGGACTGGTACCGCTACGCGCGCGACGTGGCGGCGCTCGACGTGGCCGCCCTCACCGACCACGACCACTGGGGCATCCCGTTCCTGGACGCGAGCCCCGAGCTCTGGGAGCGCATCCAGGCCACGGTGGCGCGCTTCCACGAGCCCGGTCGCTTCGTGGCGCTGCTCGGCTTCGAGTGGACCAGCTGGACCTGGGGCCACCGACACGTGCTCTTCTTCTCGGACGAGGGCAGGATCGCCAGCTCCCTCGACGCGGAGACCGACTCGCCGCAGGAGCTCTGGAACGCCCTGCGTGGCCGCCCCGCCCTCACCGTGCCCCACCATCCCGCGGGCGGCCCCATCGCGGTGGACTGGTCCATCCCGCCGGATCCGGAGCTCGAGCCGGTGGTGGAGATCGTCTCGGTGCACGGCGCGAGCGAGGCGGCCGACGCCCCGCGACCCATCTACGACGCGATGCCCGGACACTTCGTGCGCGAGGTGGTGGCTCGCGGCTACCGCCTCGGCTTCGTGGGCAGCGGCGACGGTCACGACGGTCACCCGGGCCTGACGCAGCTCGGCTCGGGCGGCGGCGGTCTGGCGGGGATCTGGAGCGAGGCGGCCACCCGGGAGGGCGTGCTGTCGGCGCTGCGCGCGCGCCGCGTCTACGCCACCAACGGGCCGCGCATCTTCCTACACGTCGCCTGGGCCGGGCATCCCATGGGCGCGGAGGTTCCCGCCGCGGTGGCGGCCTCCGCACCGCTTCGCATCCATGCCGCCGCGCCGGGCCCCCTCGCGCGCGTGGAGCTGATCCGGAGCGGTGCGCTGCACGGGAGCTTCGACGCGGCGGGACGCCGGGAGCTCAGTCTGGAGACCACGCTCGAGGAGCTTCGAGCCGGCGAGTGGGTGTACGTACGGGTGGTGCAGGAGGACCAGGGAGCGGCCTGGTCGAGCCCGATCTGGCTCGGGCCGGATGCCGGGGCGGACGTCACGGCGTCGTCAGGAACTGGACGCTGAAGAGCTGCCGCGGATCGGTCCACGCCCGCCGCACCTGGAACCCCGCCAACGCGGCGAGCTTCGCGAACTCCCCGAGCTCGTACTTGTAGGAGTTCTCGGTGTGGATGGTCTCCCCGGCGGCGAAGCGCACCGGGACGCCGTCGATGCGCACGGTCTGGTCGACGCGGCTCACCAGGTGCATCTCCACGCGGCCCCGGTCCTCGCTCCAGCGCGCGCGATGCGCGAAGCGGTCCAGATCGAAATCCGCACCCAGCTCGCGATTGATGCGCTCGAGCAGATTCAGGTTGAAGGCGGCGGTCACGCCCTGGGCATCGTCGTAGGCGGGCTCGAGGATCTCCCGCGCCTTGCGCAGGTCCACGCCGATGAGGAGCGCCCCGCCCGGACCGACCAGCGCGGCGATCTCCGCCAGGAAGCCGCGCGCCTCGTCGGGCCCGAAGTTGCCGATCGTGGAGCCTGGAAAGTAGACGGCGCGGCGCTTCACCGGACGCGGGACCGGCGGCAGCTCGAAGCGGTGGGTGTAGTCGGCGCACACGGGCAGCACGGGAAGCTCGGGGCGTTCGCGGGCGAGAGCCTCCGCCGCGCGCGCGAGCGTCGCGCGCGAGATGTCCACGGGCACGTAGCCTGCGGGGTCCTCGAGCCGTTCCAGCAACAGGCGCGTCTTGCGGCTGCTTCCGCTGCCGAACTCGATCAGCAGGCAGCCCGCGCCCAGACGCGTGGCCATCTCGCCGGCGTGAGCCTCCATGATCCCGAGCTCGGTGCGCGTGGGGTAGTACTCGTCGAGCTCGCAGATGCGCTCGAAGAGGTGCGAGCCCCTCTCGTCGTAGAAGTACTTGCAGGGGATAAGCTTGGGGGTCGCGCGCAGGCCCGCCAGCACCTCCTCCCGGAAGTGGTCGTCGCCGGGCGTCTGGTCGTGCAGCTCGAGGTCGTCGTCGGGGGGAGGCATGGAGCGCTCTTTCTAGCCCAGTACGGTGGGACGGATCAAGCGTGGCTCACGACTCGCGCGTGAGACGCAGGCCGCGAGGTACGATCACGCGCTCCAGCAGGTCGAAGCCGCCCTGCACGGCGAGCGCGAGCGTCGCGGCGGGCACGGCCCCCTGCAGGATCAGGCCGAGATCGTCCAGCCGGATGCCGGTGAGGATGGGCTGGCCGTAGCCGCCGGCACCGATCAGGGCGCCGAGCGTCGCGGTGCCCACGTTGATCACGGCCGACGTCTTGATCCCGGCCAGGATCGCGCGGGACGCCAGGGGCAGCTCCACGCGGCGCAGGATCGCGCCACGGCCGAGTCCCAGGGCCTCGGCACTCTCGCGCAAGGGCTCCGGGATGTCGACGAGGCCCGCGTGCGTGTTCCGCACGATGGGGAGCAGGCTGTACAGGAAGAGCGCGGCGATGGCGGGCGCCGAGCCGATGCCGAGCAGGGGGATCATGAAGACGAGCAGCGCGAGCGACGGCACGGTCTGGACCACGCCCGTGGCCGCGAGCACGATCTGCCCCACCCGGGGGCGGTGCGCCGCCAGGATGCCCAGCGGGATGGCCAGCACCACGGCCGCACCGAGGGACACGCCCACCAGGAACAGGTGCTCCCCGGTGTGGCGCGCCAGCCGTTCCAGGACGTCCGGCCGCCGGACCTCCAGCTCGAGGCCGAAGCGCGCGGCCAGGAAGTCGGCGGCCACGCGAACCTCGGGAACCCGGTCCAGCTTGGCCCGGACGTTCAGCCGGATCATGGTCGGCGCGTCGAGCACGCCCTCCAGGCGGCGGATCGCCCGGATCGCCCCGGACGCCTCCGGCTCCAGCTCCGCGCGCCACAGCCACACCGCCTCGTAGCGCGGGAAGAAGTCGAGGTCGTCCTCGAGCACGCGGAGTTCGTAGTAGTGGACGTCCGCGTCCGTGGCGTACAGGTCGATGACGTCCAGGGTCCCGCTCTCGATGCCCCGATAGGCCAGATCGTGATCCAGGCCCCGCACGTTCCGGTGCGGCAGCCCGTAGTGCGCGCGCAGGCCCGGCCAGCCATCGCGTCGATCCATGAACTCGTCGGAGAAGCCCAGCCGCAGCTCCGGATGACGCCCCAGGTCGGAGATGCGCGTCAGGCCGAGCTGCTGCGCGCGGGCCTCCGGCACCCCCAGCGCGTAGGTGTTGTCGAAGCCGAGGGGTCGGCTCATGCCGATCCCGAGCTCGGCGAGCGCGGCGCGCAGGGCCGCCGGCTCGGGCGGCACGCGTCCGCCCAGGATCTCCTCCGACAGGGTTCCGGTGTAGTCGGGGTAGAAATCCAGGTCGCCCCGCCGCAGGGCGCTCCAGAGCACGCGGGTCCCGCCCAGCTCGCGACGATGCACCACGCGGAAGCCCTCCGCGCGCAGCAGGTGCGCCCCGAGCTCTCCCAGGACCACGGACTCGGTGAACTTCTTGGACCCCACACGGAGCTCGAAGACCGGCTCGGCGCGTGTCGGGCTGGTGAGCAGCACGGCGATCCCGAGCAGCAGGCCCGGGCGGACCAGGCGGCTCACGGTCCCGCCTCGCGCAGCGCCTCGAGGGGAGCGCGCTGCGCCCGCACGAAACGCGCCACGTAGTCGTCCGCCGGGCTGCGCACCAGGTCCGCGAACGTGCCCTGCTGGTGGACGGCGCCCTCGTGGAGCAGCACCACGTGGTCGGCGAAGAAGCCCGCCTCGGCCAGATCGTGCGTCACCAGCACGACGCTCTTGCCGAGGCGTCGGAAGATGCGGCGCAGGTCGTCCTGGAGCTCGGCGCGGATGATGGGGTCGAGCGCACCCAGGGGCTCGTCCAGCAGCAGGATGGGCGGGTCCAGCATCAGCGCCCGCACGAGCCCCACCCGCTGCTGCTGGCCGCCCGAGAGCTGCGCCGGATAGCGGTCCAGGAGCTCCGGCGTGAGCTGGACCAGCTCCGCCAGCTCGCGCAGGCGCGCTTCCCGGCGCGCCTCGGGCCAGCCCAGCTGCCGGGCGGCCAGGTGCGCATTCTCGCGCGCGGTGAGATGCGGGAAGAGCCCGCCCTCCTGGATCACGTAGCCCATGCTGCGTCGCAAGGTGAGCACGTTCGCCGGCGTGAGCGCCTCGCCCTGGACGCGCACGCGTCCGGCGTCCGGACGCACCAGGCCCAGGAGGACGCGGAGCAGGGTCGACTTTCCCGACCCGCTGGCTCCCAGCAGCACCGTGCTGCGCGCGGCGCGAACCTCCAGGTCCACGGCGTCGAGAGCGGCGACGCCGTCGTAGCGCTTGGTGACCCCCTCGACCGTGAGCGCGGCCGGCTCCGCCATGCGACAAGGCTACCGGCACGGACCGCGCCGCCAAACCGGGAGGGCGCGGGGCGGTGGTAGGATCGCCCCATGCAGCGCCCCGCCGGCTCGTCTTTTTCGCGCTCGGGGGCGGCCGTGCACGGCGCCCGTGAAGCTTGGCTGTCGATCGAACCGTAGGCCGAGGAGGAGAGCATGCGTCGTTTCGCCCTTCCAGGGCTCGCGATCCTGTGGCTCGTGCCGGGCTGTGCGGGCGCTCCCGGGTCCGTGCGGCTCGGGGCCCCGCTGGATCTGACCCATCCCTTCGATGCGGAGGCGATCTACTGGCCGACGGAGGAGGGCTTCGTGCTCGAGCGGGGCTTCGCGGGTCGGACCGAGGCGGGCCTCTGGTACGCCGCGAACCGCTTTCGCGCGGCCGAGCACGGCGGGACGCATCTGGACGCGCCGATCCACTTCGCCGAGCGGCGCCGCTCCGTGGACGAGATTCCCGTCACGCAGCTGGTGGCCCCGGGCGTGGTGGTGGACGTCTCGGCGGCCTGCGCGCGCGATCGCGACCACGCGGCAGGGGTCGCCGAGCTGCGCGCCTTCGAGTCCCAGCACGGTCCGATCCCGGACGGTGCAATCGTGCTGCTGCGCACCGGCTTCGGACGCTTCTGGCCCGATCGGGTGCGCTACCTGGGCACGGCGGCGCGGGGCGAGCAGGGGGTGGCGGAGCTGCACTTCCCCGGGCTGGGCGCGGACGCGGCGCGCTGGCTCCTGGAGGAGCGACGCGTGCGGGCGGTCGGCATCGACACCGCGAGCATCGACCGTGGCGTCTCCGCGACGTTCGAGACTCACCGCGTGCTCGCGGAGCGCAACGTGCCGGCCTTCGAGAATCTGGCCAACCTCGAGCGGCTCCCGCCACGCGGCTTCTGGGTGGTGGCGCTTCCCATGAAGATTCGCGGCGGGACGGGCGCCCCGCTGCGAGCGGTGGCGCTGCTGCCGGAGGACTAGGGCGCCCGACTCAGGCGGCGGGCTGCTGCTCGGGATCGACGCGAAGCGCGGCCGCCGCGCGCTCCTCGGACAGGATCTCCGCCACGGCGACGCAGCAGGTGCCGCAGCCCGTGCCGGCTCCGCAGGCGCGCGCCACCTCGCGCAGCGAGCGGGCGCCTGCGCGGATCGTGCAGCGGATCTGGTCCTCGCGGACCCCGGTGCAGTGGCAGATCACCATCCACGGCAGGATATTCCGGTTGAAATTGAAAATCAATGTCGTTGCGCCTTTCCCCCTGGGGCGTGCTTTCCTGACCCGCCTGGGGCCGCTCCCGGATTATGCTGTCGGCCGGGGGGAGAGAGCGCGCTCGTCCGCGGGGCGGACGAGCTCGGAGGGCCGAGCCGTCCGCGAGGAGGGACGAG
>JBFGJV010000034.1:0-20636 GCA_041577015.1 Myxococcota bacterium | reverse complement strand
TGGTCTGCTGGCCAGCGAGAAGGTGCTGCCCGGCCCGGACCTCGACGTGCTGGTGGCCGAGTCCCGCAAGCGGGGCCGGGACCTGGAGGCTTTGGTGCTCGAGCGCGGCGCGCTCGACGCGGACGCGCTCGAGGGACTGCGGCGGAGACACGTGGAGGGCTGTTTGCGCCGCATGTTCCGCTGGTCGGTGGGCGACTTCACCTTCCAGGTTCGCGAGGGGGACGTGCCGCAGGGTGAGCTGGTGCTGACCGGAGGCATGAGCGCCCAGTTCGTGGCGCTGGAGTGCACGCGCCTGAACGACGAGGAGGACGCGGGAGGCGGCGACGACGTCTTCACCGCCTTCGAGCCCGTCGTGCCCCCGGCGGCGCCCCCCGAGACCCCCGCGCCCATCGACGTCGTGGTCCGGGAAGAAGGCGGTGCGGAGGCGGTGTCTGTGGAGTCCGGCCCCCGGCGGCCGCCCTCCCTGGCGGATCGTCCGGTGGTGCTGGTGGACCCGCGGCTCGACGTCCTCGAATGGGCCAGGGCGGCGCTCGCCGCCGAGCATCGCCGCGTCCACGTCTTCCAGCGCTCGGAGTTCGGTGTGGGCCGGATCCGCCAGTACCTGGCCCGCGGCGAGCTGCCGTGGGTCGTGCTGGCGGTGGACGCGCCCCCGGACGTGCTGAGCGGAACGGAGGACGGCATCGCCCTGGCGCGGCGTCTTTGGGCGCAAGCTCCGAACATGCCCCTGCTGCTGCTGGTGCAGGCCGGCGGAGTGCGTCCGGACGAGCTTCCGCCCGGGGCGTGCATCGTGGAGCGGCCTGGCCCGGAGGCGCTGGCGAGCGCCGACGCGGTGGAGCGAGAGGCCTGTGCGAAGGCGTTGCGCCAGGCCGTCTCGGGCGAAGGCAGGGCCTGTGACGGCGCGTCGCTGACACCGGAGGAGCAGCGCCAGCTGGACGCGGCCACGGACCGTCTGCGCGGTGCGCGCGTGCGCGGGGAAGCCATGCGCGAGGTGCTCGACTTCGCCTCCCAGCGCTTCCGGCGGGTGGCCATCTTCCTGGTGAGGGACGCGGAGGCGGTGGGCCTGGCCCAGGCCGGTCTACCCGCGGCCGGCGGTCCCGACGATCGTGCCCTTCGCGAGGTGTGCCTGCCCCTCGAGAACACGCCCTGGCTGAAGGATGCCCTCGAGCGGGGTCTGCCGCTGCGAAGCGGTCCACGCGGGGAAGGCGATCGCCGCCTCGCCGCGCACCTGGGTGAGGTGGTGGCGCCCGAGGCCTGGGTGGCCCCGATCCGGAGCCGCGAGCGCGTGGTGGCTCTGGTCTACGCCGACAACCTGCCCGACGCCGAGCCGCTTCCGGAGACGCACCCCATCGAGGCGCTGCTTCGAGAGGCCAGCCAGGCCCTGGAGCGATTCCCCCCGGAGCCGACTTCCTGCGCGGCGACGCCCATGGAAGCACGGAGGCCCCCGGCCTAGCGGCGCTGCGACCCTCAAGGACCACGGGCGCTTGACCGATATCGTTGCCGATCGCGTCCGCCGTGTCCGCTCGGGGCGTGCCGATCGCATCCGCCGTGGATCTACGGCGGGGGAGGGGCCGTGCACCACATCCTCGTCGTCGAGGATTCCTCCACCATGCGCTCGCTGTTGGCGTCCACGCTCGAAGATCTCGGCGTCGAGGTCAAGGTGACCGAGGCGACCAGCGGCTTCGAGGCCCTGCGCACGGTGCCCCGTGCGTCCTTCGACCTGATCGTGACCGACATCAACATGCCCGACATCAACGGGCTCGAGCTGATCTCCTTCCTGAAGCGGAACCCGGCCACCCGATCGGTTCCGATCCTGATCATCTCCACGGAGGGCACCGAGCGCGATCGGGAGCGCGGGCTGGGGCTCGGAGCCGACGCGTACCTGGTCAAGCCCTTCGAGCCGGAGGAGCTGCGCAGCCTCGCTCGCGAGCTGCTCGACGCCCCCCGCCGCGAGGTCTGACCGCCCGTGGCCTCGCGACGCTCCGGCTCGCGCCCGCGCAGCAAGGCCCTGCGAGAGTTCGTGTCCGAGGTCGAGGACGTCCTCGACCAGCTCCGCGAGGGCGTGGCGGACCTGCTGGACGTGCGCGCGTCCTGCGGCGAGGCCGACCCCGAGCTCGTGAACCGCATGTTCCGCTCCGCCCACTCGCTCAAGGGCGCTGCGGGAAGCTTCGGCTTCGAAGCGCTGGGCGAGCTCGCCCACCGGGTCGAGGACCTGCTGGACGCACTCCGCATGGGACGCGTGGCACTCGAGTCCCCCGCCGTGGCGCTCCTCGACGAGGCCACGGGGGCCCTCGCCGCGCTGCTGGCCGAAGGTCATGCCCAACACGAGGCGGCCTCCGTCGCGGCCGTGGATCTGATCGCGCGCATCGAGGCGGCCCTGTGTCCCCCGGCATCGGACCGGGGGAGCGACGACGAGCTCCTCCTCGAGGAGCCGATTCGGCGCGCCCTGACGGAGTACGAGGAGCACCGGGTTCGGGAGAACGTGCGCCGAGGACGACACCTGCACCTCCTGGAGACCACGCTCGACATCCAGCACTTCGAGGAGGGGCTGGCCGAGCTCTCACGCGCCGCTCGCGAGGCCGGGGAGGTGATCTCCACGCTGCCGGCGCCGGGTGACGCTCCGGAGACGGAGATCCGCTTCAGCCTGTTGGTGGCCAGCGGCCTGGATCGGGAGGCATTTCGCTCCCGCCTCCACGTGGACGGCGTCTCGGTACGCTGCGTGCACGAGGGCCGTCGGGTCCCCGAGGCGGCCCCGCCCGACTCCGAACGGCCGCTCCCGACCGAGCCGCCCCCCGGCACTGGCGAGCTCGCATCCCTCAAGTCCATCAGCGGCACCGTCCGTGTGGACACCCGCAAGCTCGACGAGCTGATGAACCTGGTGGGTGAGCTCGTGATCCAGCGCAGCGCCATCGGAGCGCTGGCCCGGCGGCTCGCTTCGGAGCCGGACACCGCACGGCTGGGCGCGGAGCTCTCGAAGCTCCACCAGGGCCTCGATCGCAAGCTTCAGGACTTGCAGACCTCCGTGCTCGACGCCCGCATGGTCCCCCTGGCCCAGGTGTTCGAGAAGCTCTCCCGCGTGGTGCGGCGGCTGCGTCGCGATCTCGGCAAGGACGTGCGTCTCGAGATCCGCGGCGGCGACACCGAGCTGGACAAGCTGATCGTGGAGGATCTGGTGGACCCCCTGCTCCACGTGGTGCGCAACGCCTTCGACCACGCCATCGAGTCCGCCGAGGAGCGCCGCCAGGCGGGCAAGCCCGCGGAGGGTTGCATCCGCATCGAGGCCTTCCAGCGCGGAAACCACGTCGTGATCCGGGTGGCGGACGATGGCCGCGGCATCGATGGGGAAGCGGTGCAGCGAAAGGCGGTGGAGCGCGGCCTGCTTGCTCCGGACGAGTCTCCGAGCCGCAAGCGTCTGGTGGAGGCGCTGCTCGCTCCCGGCTTCTCCACGCGCGCCACGGTCACCGAGACCAGCGGCCGTGGCGTCGGCCTCGACGTGGTGCGCACGAACGTCACGGCTCTGGGCGGGCTGCTGGACCTGGACTGGAAACGCGGGCAGGGGACGACCGTTTCGTTCACGTTGCCGATCACGCTCGCCATCGTCCAGGCCCTCGTGGTGCGCGTGGGCGGGGAGCGCTTCGCGATTCCCCTGGCCTCCGTGCTCGAGACGTTGCTGGTGGAGCCCGAGGCGATCCAGCGCAGCGAGAGGCGAGAGCTGCTCAATCTCCGCGGGGAGCCGCTCGTCCTGCATCGGCTCGCGCGCGCGTTCGGGCTTCCCGAGGAGAGGGACGCCGGGGAGGTTCACGTCGTCGTGGTGGGCATCGGTGGGGCGCGGCTCGGTCTGCGGGTGGATGCCCTGGAAGGCAAGCACGACGCCGTGGTGAAGCCGATCCAGGGTCCCGTACGCGAGCTGCACGGAATCGCCGGCGCCACGGAGCTGGGCGGCCAGACCGCGATCCTGGTGCTGGACGTCTCCGCGCTGGTGGAGGACGTCGTCGGGCGCCTGGAGGCGGCGTGACGGAGCCCGGCTGGCAGGACCTCGCGCGCAGGGCGGCGAGCCAGGACGGGGCGCCGGAGCGCGACGCGAGCGACGAGTTCGCCCGTGAGCTGCTGGCGGTGCAGCTGGCCGGGGCCGGCTATGCGCTCCCCGTGGAGCGCGTGCGCGAGATCGTCCGCTTGCGTCCGATCACGCGCGTGCCGGGTGTGCCCGCATCCGTGTGCGGGGTGATCTCGCTGCGCGGCGAGGTGTTCCAGGTCGTGGACTTGCGCGTCCGCCTGGGTCTGCCGCCTGCGGATGCGACGCTTCGCCGCCGCATCGTCGTGTTGCACGGAGAGGACGGCTGCACGGCCGGCCTCCTCGTCGATGGCGTACGCGAGGTGCTGCGTGTACCGGAAGGCACCCTGCGTCCGGCGCCGCCCGACGCGTCCTCGGCGGTGACTGCGCTGTGTCCGCGCGGGTCCGCGTTCCTCTCGGTGCTGGACCTCGACGCGGTGCTCGATCTGGAGGACACCCATGCCGGGTGAGCAGGGCGGGGAGTCGGGTCCGCTCCAGTTCGCGTGCTTCGGCCTGGGCCGCCAGCACTTCGGAATCGACGTGCGCAGCGTGCGGCAGATCGTGCGGGCGTCCGCGACGACGCCGCTGCCGGCGGCGCCGCCGCTGATCGAGGGCATCCTGGAGCTGGAGAGCGGGGTGCTGCCCGTGGCGGATCTCGGTCGCGTGCTGGGGCTCGACCCCGTGCGCGATCCGGACGGCGCTCGCATCGCGGTGGTGGAGAGCGACGGTCTGGCCTTCGGGCTGCGGGTGGAGCGCGCCGAGGACGTGCTCACGGTGGACGCCTCGGAGCTGGAGGCGCCGCCGGCCCTGGCCGCCCGACTCGGCTACGACGTGCTCCGTGCGGTGGTCCAGCGACCCGAAGCGGATCCGCTGCTCGTGATCGCTCTCGACGCCCTGGTGCGCAGGATCGGCGCGTCGCGGGCCGAGCCCGTCGAGGAGGTCGCGTCGTGAGCCCGGCGGGGCAAACCCGCGTCGCACGCGGTGCGCCGCGTGCACATGGCGTCGTGGCACTGGCGGCAGGGATCGGTCTGGGGGTCTTCTGGCTGCCCGCGCTGGCGCTTCCGCGAGCCTGCACGCTGGCGTTCGTCTCCGCGCTGGCGGCCACGGTCCTGGCGCTGCTCACCGCACGTCTGGTCTCGGACCGACGCCGCCCCACCACGCGGCGCGCGCTGCTCGGCTGGCCCGCCGCCGCCTTCCGGCGCGACGCGGCCATCTGGGTCTCGGGTGGGATCGCCGCCGGCGCGGCCCTGACGGCGACGGGGGCCCGGGACGCGTTCGTCTCCACGGCGCTCCTGGTCGCCTCCGTGGGGGTGGCCGCGAGCGCCCTGGGAGCGGGTCTGCTCGAGCGCGCGCTCGGCCGCGAGGGTGCGCTCGCGGAGCTGCCGGAGGAAGATCCCGAGCCCTTCGTCTCCTGGCGCGTGAAGGCCGCGCTGGTGCTGGCGGCCGCGGTCCTGACCTCCAGCGTGCCCCTTGCCCTGCAAGGCGAGCTCCGCGCGCGCAACGCACTGGCCCGCGACGCGGTGGAACGCCAGGGACGGTATCTGGAGCGGGCGGCGGTGCAGCTCGCCGACGGCGCTTCACTCGACGCACTTCGGCGCGAGGCGAAGGCACTGGGGATCGCCACGCGACTCGAGGCCTTCGCGCCCGAGCAGGCCCCGCTTCCGGAGCTCACGGGCGGCCGCCTCCACGTGCAGGACGCACTTCGGGGCGCCGGTCTGGGCACGCGCCACGTCTTCGCCTGGAGACGCCTTCGGGACGGCCGCGTGCTGCTGGCGGCCGCGCCTCGCCCGTCCCTCGGCTCGGTCCCGGGTGCACTTCCCGCCGCGATGTGGGTCGCCGTCGCGCTGGCCGTTGCACTCGGGCTTGCCACGCTGCTGGCGGAGGCGGTGCTGCAGGCGGCGGAGGCCGTGCGTCCGGCCTCGTCCGGGGAGCCGGACGCGGGCTTGGATGCGGCGGACGAGCTCGGCGTCGCGGCGCGCGAGCTCCGTCGCGAGCGGCGCGAGCGGGAGGCGCGTCGTGCGGCTCGAGCTGCCGGCCTGCAGGGGCTGGCCCACGCGGTGCGTCGTGCGCAGGCGTCCCTCGCCACGCGCGAAGACCGGGAAGCACTTTCAGCAGGCTTCGAACGCGCGGCACGAGCCCTGGAGCAGGTGCGCGGGCGCGGCGGCGGGATCACGGAGGTCGCCCGGGAGCTCACGGCCACGGTGGAGGAATCGTCGAGCTCCATCCTCGAGCTGGGAGCTGCGGGCGAGCAGCTGAACCAGACCGCCTCGGTGCTCTCCGGCCGCGCGGACGAGGTGTCGGGCTCGATCGAGCGCGTGGTTCGGAGCGTGGCCCAAGTGGGCGAGAACGCCACGAGCCTGGCCGACGCCGCCACGGAGACCGCCGCCTCGGTGGTCGAGGTGGCGAGCTCCCTGCGCGAGGTCGACGCGAATGCCGACGAGATGGGGCGGCTCTCGGCGCACACGATGGAGCTGGCCGAGCGGGGGCACCTCCAGGTCCGCGATACGATCGAAGGCATGGACGCGATCCGAGCGGCGACCGAGACTGCGGAGCGCGTGATTCGCGGGCTCGGGACGCGGGCGGACGAGATCCGGGCCATCCTGGACGTGATCGACGACGTGGCCGACGAGACCAACCTGCTGGCCCTGAACGCGGCGATCATCGCGTCCCAGGCCGGAGAGCACGGGCGCGCCTTCTCGGTCGTGGCGGACGAGATCAAGGAGCTGGCGGATCGCGTACTGGCGAGCACCAAGGAGATCGGCGAGCTGATCCGGGGTGTCCAGGCCGAGATCGAGAACGCGATGGGAGCCATCGAGCGCGGCAGCGAGCGCGTGCTCGGCGGCGTGGACCTGGTCGCTCACGCCGGGGTGTCGCTGGAGCAGATCACCCGCAGTGCGCGCGAGAGCGGGGCGTGGATCGCCGAGATCGTGACGGCGGTGCGCGAACAGACCCGCGCCGCGGCCCACGTGGCGGAGCTGGTGGAGCGGGTCCGCGTGGGCGTGGAGCAGATCCGGTCCGCCTCCGGCGAGCAGGAGCGCGGCAACGAGGTCGTGCTGTCCGCGGCCCTCGCGATGCGCGAGCTGGCCCAGCAGGTGCACCGCACCACCGAGGAGCAGGCGCGCGGCGGCGGCCACATCCACCAGGGTGTCGAGGCGGTGGCGGAGGGTGCGGCCCGCATCCACGGGGCCCTGGCCGAGCAGGACGAGGCCTGTGTGGCGGCGGCCGAGCGCCTGGGGGAGCTGCAGGCACGGCTGGAGGGCCCGACTCCCGGGGTGGAATCGGCCGGCGAGGCGCTCCGGGACGCGCTCGAGCGCATCGAGGAGCTCCAGCGGGAGGCCGCTGACGCGCCGGGCTGCGAGGATCGCTCAGACCCTGCAGTCGGCGGCCGATGAAGCGAAGGATGGGCGGAATTTCCGCCCCGGGGGGCGGAGCCCGCGCCGGGGCGTCCGGGAAACGACGGAGGGACGAATCATGATCGCAGCCTGCCCGAAGTGCCGCACCCGCTACCGGGTGGACGCCGCACGGCTGGGTGCAGAAGGTTTGCGCCTGCGCTGCACCAGCTGCCAGACGGTGTTCCGGGCCCGAGCCCCGGTGCGACCGGCCCCGGGGTCGGAGGCGCCGCGCCCCGCTCCCGAGCAGCCGGCCCCCCGAGACCGCCGCCGGCTGGTGCTGGTGGGCGATCCCGACGCCGCCGGCGCCAAGGCCACCCGCGAGCTGCTCGAGGCCGCCGGGCTCGAGACCGTCTCCGCCCACGACGGGGTCGAGGCGCTGCTCACGCTGCAGCGCACGCTGCCGCGCGCGGTGGTACTGGACGCCGGGCTTCCGCGCATGCTCGGCTCGGAGATCTGCGAGCTGGTGAAGCGCAACGAGAGCCTGCGCTCCACCTGGGTCGTGTTGGTGGGGGCGAACGACCCGCAGCCCCATCGACGACCGCCCGGCAGCCCGTACGGCGCCGACGCCCACGTGGAGCGGCCGGAGCTTCCCCAGGCCCTACTCCCCGTGCTGAGCGGCTTCGGTCTTCCCGTGCAACCTCCGGGACCCGGGACCGAGCCGACCCTGGCTGCACCGCCTGCCGAGCAGTCCGTCACGCCCGCCCCGCAGCCGGCCCCGCGACCGGAGCCGCCCCGGCAGGCCGCTCCGGCGTCGACGCCCACCGCCCCGGTGACGTCCGCTGGTGCGCCTCCGGTCCCCTCGGCGGATGAAGGGGAGGAGCTCGACGAGCTGCGCGCCAAGGCCGAGCGCCTGGCGCGCATCATCGTCTCGGACATCGTGCTCTACAACGAGCAGAAGTTCGCCGCCGCCGTGGCCGGCGGAGACGTGCTGCGGAGCATGGCGGCCGAGCTGGACGAGGGACGTGCGCTCCTGGCCGGCCGCATCGACGAGGGGGTGCGCGGGACCCGAGACTTCGTGGCGGACGAGCTGCTCCGGGTTGCGCGGTCCCGAGGAGCCTCGTGATCCAGACGCTGGATGCGCGCGAGCGCGAGGGCATCCAGCGCGATCTGGACAGTCCCGACGACGAGGTGCGCCGCCTGGCGGTGGAGCGCGTGGCGGCGCTCGTGCGCGAGGAGGCCCTGCCCGCCCTTCTCGCACGCCTGGGCGACGACGCCTGGCGCGTGCGCAAGGCGGTGGTGGAGCGCCTCGTGGGTGCTCCCGAGACGTGGGATGTGCCCCGGGCGCTCGTGGATGCGCTCGCCGACGAGGACAATCCCGGCCGGCGCAACGCCGCGGTGGAGGCGCTGGTGGGCTGCGGACCGCGCGCGGTGCCGGATCTGCTGCACGCTGCGCAGCGACCGGACGCGGACGTTCGCAAGCTGGCGGTGGACGCGCTGGCGGGAATCGGGGATCCCCGGGCGACGTCCTGTCTGGTGCGGCTGCTTCGGGACGACGACCCGAACGTGCGAGCGGCCGCGGCGGACGCCCTGGGCGCCGTCGCCGGGCCGGGTGCCGTGGAGGCGTTGCTGACCGCAGCGGTTCGCGTCGGGGAGGAGACCCTGGTTCGCCTGGCGGCGCTGCGGGCCCTCGGTCGCCTGGAGACCCCACTCCGTGCCGCCCAGCTGGAGGGCGCGCTCGACGAACCGCTGCTGCGACCGGCGGCCTTCGCCGCCCTGGGACGCACCGAGGACGCGCAGGCCCAGGCGATCCTGCTGAAGGGGCTTCAATCGAGCTCCCGATCCGCCCGCGAAGCCGCGATGGAGACGCTGCTGCGGCTGTTGGGTGCCGTCGACGCCGCGGAGGCGGAACGGCTGCTGGAAGCCCTGCGCACGGCCGCCCGGGAATCCACTCTACTGCTCCGGGACGCGTGCCAGCGCGTGGTGCAGGCGGACCTGGGGACGCGTCTGGTCCTGGTTCAGTTCCTCGGCCTCCTGGGTGGCGAAGCCGTGGTGCATCCGCTCCTGCTGGCGGCCCGAGACGAAGCGCTCACCGAGGTCGCCTTCGGGGCGCTGGCCGAGCTCGGGGCGGAGAGCGAGCGGGCCGTGGCGCGCGAGTTCGCGACTCTCGACCGCGAGACCCGGATCCTGGCGTGCGAGCTGCTGGGTCGCACGCGCGGGGTCTCCGGCCGGGAGCTGCTGCTCGAGGCCCTCGACGCCCCGGACGCGGAGCTGCGTGGCGCTGCGGCGCGGGCCCTGGGCCGCCGGAGCGATCGGACGGCGATCCCCGCGCTGCTGGGTCGCCTGGAGGTTGCGGCCCGCCAGACGGGGATCGAGAGCGAAGAGGAGCGCCAGGCGCTGGCGGGGGCGGTCGTGGCGACGACGAACGCCTTGCAGGACGTGGACGCCGGCGTCCGTCGCGAGGTGGTCGAGCGCGTGTCCGCACGTCTGGCCCAGGCCGAGGGCGCGGTGCGAGACGCGCTGGCACGGGTGCTGGCCGGCGTGAGCGGGGCCGGGGATGCCGATCTCGTCATCCCGCTGCTCGGGGATGCGAGCGAGGCGGTGCGTCGGGCCGGGGTCGAGGCCCTGGTGCGGATGCGGGACGGGCGGCTGGCGGAGCCGCTTCGGCTGGCCCTGGCGGACGAGTCGCCCCTGGTGCGAAGCGTCGCCGCAGGGGGGTTGGCGGGCCGGTTGGAGGCCGGTGCCCTGGACGATCTCGAGCGCCTGCTCGCGGACGAGGACGTCTGCGTCCGCATCGCCGCCACGCACGCCATCGGGGAGACGCTGCGTGCCGCGAACGACGCCACGAGTGAGCCGGCCAGCGAGGCCGGCACCCGGGCGCTGGGACTCCTGGCGGGTGTGCTCCGCGACGGCGGCGCCGTCGCGCTCACCGCCGCGGAGGGGCTCCAGGCTTCCGGCGCCGCCGAGGCGTGCACGGCGGTGCGCGGGCTGCTGGATCACGCGGACCCGGAGCTGGTGCAGGCGGCCGTCCGCTGTCTCGGCGTGCTCGAGAACGCGGCGCAGCTGGACGAGATCATCCCGCTCGTCGGCCATGGCGCCTGGGCGGTGCGTGCCGAGGTGCTCCAGGTTCTGGGCGAGCGGGGCGTCGTGCGCGCGGTGCCCAGCATGTTGCGTCGCCTGGAGATCGAGCAGGACGCGTTCGTTCGCGAGGTGATCCTCCACACCCTGGCACGGCTCGAGGCGTGAGCGTCCCATGCTTCGCGATCGCCGCGACGCGCCCACCATGCGCGACACCGAATTCCGGATGCTGGCGGACATGCTCCGCGAGCACTGTGGTCTCCACTTCGGCCCCGATTCGCGCTACCTGCTGGAGCGCCGGCTGGCCACGCGCATCGCCGAGCTCGGGCTGCGCAGCTTCATGGCCTACCACTACGTGCTGCGCAACGATCCCGACGGCCACCGCGAGATCGACCGCGCCGTCGAGCTGCTCACCACGAACGAGACCTACTTCTTCCGCGAGCGCGGCCAGCTGCTGGCCATCGTGGAGCAGGTCATTCCCGAGCGACGGGCCTGGCGCTCGGAGCGCGGCCTGGGACCGGTGCCGATCTGGTCCGCGGGATGCTCGAGCGGCGAGGAGCCCTATTCCATCGTGATGCTGGCTCTGGAGGCGGGGCTCGAGCCCGGGCGCGATTTCCGCGTCTACGCCTCGGACATCTCCCGCTCCACGCTCCACAAGGCCCGGAGCGGGCAATACGGCGCCGGTTCCTTCCGTGAGACCGAGCCCTTCCTGCGCAAGCGCTACTTCCACGAGAAGCACGGCACCTTCCGCATCGCAGACGAGGTGAAGAAGCAGATCACCTTCACCCACATGAACCTGCTGGATCGCTCGCGCAGCGCGCTGCTGGGGATGATGGACGTGGTCGTGTGCCGAAACGTGATCATCTACTTCGATCTGGAGACGAAGCGGCGCGTGATTCGTGCCTTCCACGAGAAGCTCGAGCCGGGCGGGTATCTGGCGCTCGGCCACGCCGAGTCGCTGATCAACCTGTCGAACGACTTCGAGCTGTGCCATCTCGCGCGCGAGATGCTGTATCGCAAGCCGGCGACGGGCGAGAGCCCAAGCGAGCGCTGGCACGTCGTGGCCCAGGCGGCGCTCGCCGCGGCGGGTCGGGAATCGTCGTGAGCCGCGAACGCATCCGCGTGCTGGTCTGCGATGACTCCGCCTTCAGTCGTCGCACCCTGCTGCGCATGCTGGAGCGTTCGCCTCTGGTGGAGGTGGTCGGCGTCGCCGGCGACGGCGAGGAGGCCCTGCGTCGCACGCTCGAGCTCGAGCCCGACCTGGTCACGCTCGATCTCGAGATGCCCCGCATGGACGGCTTCACCTTCCTGCGCCTGCTCATGGCCCGGCGCCCCACGCCGGTGATCGTGGTCAGCGGTCGCAGCGGCAGCCAGGACGTGTTCCGGGCCCTGGATTTCGGCGCGGTGGACTTCGTGGCGAAGCCCAGCCCGCGCGCCCACGCGGAGCTCGAGGCGATCGAGCAGGAGCTGCTGCGCAAGGTGCACGCGGTGCACCAGCTGCGACTGGATCGCCTGCGCGGGCGGCTGCCCGCCCCGCGGCGCGGAGTCTTCACGCCGGCACACGCCGGCACGCCGCCCGGCGTGGTGACGATCGGCGCCTCCACCGGTGGGCCCGGCGCGCTGGTGGAGGTGTTGGGCTCGTTTCTGGAGGCTCCTCCGGTGGCGGTCCTGATCGCGCAGCACATGCCCGAGGGCTTCACGAGCGGCTTCGCCGAGCGCCTGGGCCGGCTCACCCCCTTCGCCGCGCACGAGGCCCGGGACGGGGACCCGCTCGAACCCGGGTGCGTGATGGTGGCGCCGGGGGGACGTCACCTGGAGATCGACCGGGAGCGGGGCCGTCCGTGCGCTCGCGTCACGGCGTGCGGCTCCGGGGACCGCTTCGTGCCTTCGGTCGATCGGCTGTTCGTCTCCGCCGCCAAACACCTGGGTCCAGAACTTCTCGCCGTCGTGCTCACCGGCATGGGCGACGACGGGCGCGAGGGCGTCTGCGCGGTGAAGCACGCGGGCGGCCGCGTGGTGGCCGAGTCCGAGCAGAGCGCCGTCGTGTTCGGCATGCCAAAGCAGGCGATCCGTACCGGCTGCGTGGACGCGGTGCTGTCGCTCCACGAGGTGGCGGGCGCGATGCGCGCAGGCGTCGCGCCCGCGCCGCGGCCGCGATGAGCGGCCCGGACTGGTTGGGGGAAGAAACATGGCCCGACGTCGCGTGCTGATCGTGGAAGACAGCCCGACCATGCGGCAGCTGCTCGCATTCGCGCTGCATCGTCTCAAGGACGTGGAGGTCGTGGAGGCGCAGGACGGCCTGGACGGTCTGCGCAAGGTGACGTCGAGCCATTTCGATCTGGCCTTGATCGACATCAACATGCCCGTGATGGACGGGCTCAAGCTGATCAGCTTGATCCGGCGGGACGATGCCTATCAGGACATGCCGATCTGCGTGATCACCACCGAGGGGGCGCGCGAGGACCGCGAGCGTGCCCTGGCCCTGGGAGCCGACGAGTATCTGGTGAAGCCGGTGCAGTCGGGGCGGGTGATCACGGTGGCGCGGGGCCTGCTCAAGCTGGTATAGATGCCTTCGTGCTCGAGCGATGCGCGTCCGTCGACCCCGCTCTCCGCATCGCCGGCCTCCTCCTCCTGCTGTGCACGACCGCATGCGGCTACCGCTTCGTGCGTTACGACTCGGGACTCGGCGACGTGCGCACCGTCGCCATCCAGAGCCTGCGCAACGACTCCTTCGAGCCCGGCGTGGAACGGGTCGTGACGGACGCCCTCTTGCGGGAGTTCCTGCGCCGGGGCGGCGTCCGGGTGGTGGAGGACCCGGGGCGCGCGGATCTCGTGCTCTCCGGGGCGGTGCTCCCGCTCCTGACCCACGCCCAGAGCCTCTCGGCGGCGGTCTTCGTGCTGGAGGAGCAGGTGGCGCTCAGCCTCGCGCTCGAGGCGCGCCGCGGCGACGGGACGCTCGTGCCCCTGCACGCTTCGGCCCAGAACGAGTCCGAGGTCTATCTGGTGAGCGCCGACGTGGAGGCCACACGCAAGAATCGCGAGGAGGCGATCCGCCGTCTGGCGGGCGTCCTGGCCGGACGCGTGCACGACGCCCTCGCGGAGGGGCTTGCGCCGTGACGCTGGAGGAGCTGCGCGAGGAGCTGGCGGAGGGGCGCCTGCGGCCGGCCTACCTGCTGGCCGGATCCGAGGATCTGCTGCGGGACGATGCCCTCGCGGCCCTGCGCGAGGCGGTGCTCGAGGGGGCCTCGGCGGACTTCAACCTGGACCGTCTGGAGGGGGAGGAGACCTCGGCGGGCGCGCTCCGGGACGCCCTGCGCACGTTGCCGGTCGGCGCCCCGCGGCGACTGGTCTGGCTCCGCGAGCCCGGGGGCCGGCGCGGTGGCGCGAAGGCGCTGCTCGATGCGCTTCCGGAGCTGGTGCGGGGGCTCGCGGCCGGGGCGCCCTCCATTCTCGTGGTGACCGCCCGCAGCGCCGACGGGCGCACGGCCTGGGTGCGCGCCTTTCGGGATCCGGCCGCGCAGGTGGCGTGCGAGCCGCCGCGCGGCGCGCGCGCGCTGACTGCCTTCGTGACGGCCGAGGCTCGGCGCCAAGGGCTCGTCCTGGGCTCGGGGGCGGCGGAGCTGCTGGCGGAGCGCGTGGGCCCGCAGCTGCTGCGCATCCGCAGCGAGCTCGAGAAGGCTTCGCTGCTGGCTGGGAAGGGCGAGGCGGTGAGTGCCCGTCACGTGAGGGAGGCGGTGTCGGACCTGGCGGAGGAGCCGGTCTGGGACCTCACCGACGCCATCGGCGACGGCCGCGCGGGCGATGCGCTCGCCGTCCTCGGCAAGCTGCGGGCGTCGGGCGCGCCGGCCCCGGTGCTGCTCGCGTCCCTGGCCGGCCACTTCCGCCGCCTGGTGCGCGTGCGCTTCGGCGGGCGCGTGGCGGTGCCCCCGTTCGTGGCGCGCAAGCTGGATGCCCAGGCGCGCCGCTACAGCCCGGCCCGTCTGCTCCAGGGGCTACGGGCCATCCACGAGACGGACGAATTCCTGAAGGGACGGGGGGCGTTGGCGCCGGACCTGGCGCTGGAGCGCCTGGTCCTGGGGCTCGCCAGCTAGGGGCGAGCGGCCCGAGCGCGCCCGAGGTCCCGTGCCAGGCGCGAGGCGCTTCGGCTGGCCCGGCGGGCGGGAATCACGCCCTTGCTGGCCGCCCGGCGCAGGGCCGCCTCGGCCTGGCGCAGCCGCTCCTCGGCCTGGCCCGGCTCGCCTTCCCCGAGGCTGGTGCGGAAGGCCTTCACGAGCGTGCGCACACGGGTCTTGATGCGCCGGTTGCGCTCGCGGCGCCGCTCCGACTGGCGGGCTCGTTTCTCGGCGGACTTGTGATTGGCCACGGGCTCCTCCGGCGCTCTCCGAGGCGCCGCATCATAGTCGTCGCCCGGGCCAGGCTCACGCGCCCGTGGTTCCGGGCGGGCCCCGGGGGTCCTCGTTCAGAGGGGGGCTCGTCCGGCCGATACCACCCCCGGACGCGACCCGACGGGTCGGGGAGGAGGGCGAGCTTGCGCGGCGGGTGGCAGGCGGCGCTGGCGCTGGCGGTGCTGCTGGGAGCGGTGTCCGGGGCTCGTGCCCAGGACGGCGCGCCGGCCGTTGCGCTCGAGACGGAGGCCTCGCCCGGCCTGCCGGCGGGAACCGCGTCGCCCGCACCGAACGGGGCGCCGGCCTCGACCGAAGCGCCGGATCCGACCGAGGCGCCGGCTCCGACCGACGCGTCGAGAGGGGCCGCGGCGCCCGCGGACTTGCTCTCGCCCCTCGCGGAGCGCTGGCGCACCGCACGGCCCGAGCTGCACGTCCGGGTCGAGGCCCTGCGCGACCTGGCCGGGGAGCGCGGCCTGGCCAACCTCGAGCCGGCGGCGCGGCTGCTGCTCCTGGACGAGAGCCTGGGCACGCGGCTCGAGCGTTCGCGCGCCGCCGTCGCGCTTGCGCCCGACCTGCCGGCCGCCCACGCGGCACTTGCCGCGGCTCACGTCAGCGAGGGTCGCAACCCGGCCGCAGCCCTCGACGCCGCCCTCGCGACCCTGCGCGCCTTGCCCCGTCACCTGGAGGCCTCGCTCTGGTTCGGCGCGCTCGGGTTCTGGGCGCTCGCCTGGGCACTCCCGGCAGCCGGGCTGGGCTTCATCGCACTCTGCGCCGCACGCTCCGTGCGCGAGGCTGCTCACGATCTCGGCGACCGTCTGGAGCGCGGGATGCCGCTCTTCGCCCGCGCGGCAGCCCTCGGCGCCCTGGCGTTGCTGCCGGCCTCGGTGGGGGAGGGGGCCCTGGGGCTCGGCTTGTCCGCCTTCGCGGTGGCCTTCGCCTACGGCGATGCCGCGCGTCGCCTGGTGCTCACCGCAGCGGCCGCGCTCGTCGTCGTGGGCCTGTACCCGATCGCCGATTCCGCCGGTCGCTACCTGGCCGCCCCGGCGTCGGACGCGGTGGCGGAGTCCGCCTGGGTGGTGGAGCGCGGTGTCGCGTCCCCGCTCGACGCTCGTCGCCTCGACCACGCCGGCGACGACCCGCTGGCCCTGCGCGCGCGTGCGCTCCAGGCCAAGCGGAGCGGGGACTTCGCATTGGCACGGGAGCGCTATGCGGTGCTGCTGGAGCAGGGGGCGGAGGAGCCGGCGGTTCTGAACAACGCGGCGAACGTCTGGCTCGCCCTCGGCGAGCTGGACGGGGCGATCGCGCTCTACCAGCGCGCCGCATCGCGCTCCGAGTCGGCGCCGGTCTGGTTCAACCTGGCCCAGGCCTACGGCCGCGCCATTCGGGTGGGCGACCACGAAGACGCCTTGGCGCGGGCCCAGGTCATCGACGATGCGGCCGTACGTGCTCTCACCGAGCGCCTGGCCGCGTCCGAGCGAGTCCTGCTCACCGATCTGCCTCTCTCGGCGCGGGTCGCTCGCGCCCGGCTGCTCGACGCCGAGCCGGGACGTGCTGCCGCCGCGTCGATGCGGCGCTCCCTCGCCCCGGGTCGTCTCGGTGCGGACCCTCGCGGGGCCGCAGGCGCCTTCGCCGCCGCGGCACTGCTCGCCTGGCTGCTGGTGCGGAGCTTCCGCCCCTCCTCCCGGTGCCGTCGCTGCGGCGACCTGCTGTGCCCCCGCTGCGGACGGGTGGCGCGCGAGGGTCTCTGCGAAGGCTGTGCTCGCATGCTCCACCGCCCCGAGACGCTCGATCCCAAGCTGCGCGACGTCCGGGCACGCGGGCTCGCGAGGCGCGAGCGCGGCCGGGCGCGCTGGTATCGGCTCGCGTCTTTGGTGATGCCCGGCGCAGCGGGCGTGTTCGGTGGCCGTCCGCTCCTGGGCCTGCTGGCGACGCTCGGCTTCACGGGTGTCTGGGGCGCCGTGTGGGCACTGGGGCGCCCGCTTCCGGACCCGCTCGTGGCCGGTCATGCCGCCTGGCTCGTCTTCGGTGGTGGGGGGCTCGTGCTCGCCCTGGTCTATCTCGCCACGACCGGCGCCGCCTACAAGCTGCGGCGCGGGAGCGCCGGCTCGTGACGGTCGCGCTGCACGGCAACCTTCGCGACTTCGGCATCGGCGAGGTCTTCCAGCTGATCGGGCAGCAGCGCAAGAGCGGCGTCCTGGTCGCGCAGGGTTCCGGAGGCGCGGTTCGATTCTGGTTCGACGAGGGGCGCATCGTCTCCGCGGCGCCCGCCGTGGGCAGCCACGACGAGGCAGGCCTCGGCGAGATGCTGGTGCGCTGCGGGCTGCTGCCGCGCGAACGCCTGGCGGAGCTCGAGGCGGAGCGCGAGACCGCGCTCTGCTCGCTCTCCCAGCTCCTGCTGGATCGCGAGGTGATCGATGCCCGGGAGCTCGCGGAGATCGAGGACCTGCTCACCCGCGACACCATCTTCGACCTGCTGCGCTGGACCGACGGCTCGTTCCGCTTCGATGCCCAGGACGTCCGCCACCAGCACGACCCCGCCACGCTGCTGGGTGCCGAGCAGGTGTTGATGGACGGTCTGCGCATGGTGGACGAGTGGCGCACCTTCGCCTCCCAGCTGCCCTCGGAATCCATGGTCTTCCGGCGTGTGGGGAGCTTCGACGCCTACCGCCGGGCCCAGGACAGCTCCGAGGCGCTGCGCGTGGCTCGGGAGGAGCGCGTGTTCCTGCGCGTGGACGGGCGCGCCGCGGCGCGGCGGGTGATCGACCTCTCGCGGCTCGGCACGTTCGAGGGCACGCGGGCGCTGGCCTCGCTGCGCAAGGCGCGCCTGATCGAGCCGCTTCCCTCTGCGGCGGCCGCGGGCGAGCGCTCCCCACGCAACGCTCGTCGCACGCGCGCCGCCCAGGGACGCCTGGCCACGATCCTGGCCTTCGCGGCCCTGGCCACGATGGCCCTGGTGACCCACGCCTGGCCCACCGCGACCGAGCACCCCGGGGCGGAGGCGCTGCGCCGGGACGCATTCGAGGACGCGCGCACCGCCTTCGCCACGCGCGGTGCGCAGCACCTGCTCGAGACCTATCGCTTCGCCCACGGCCGGGCGCCGCGGAGCCTGTCGGAGCTGGCGGGTTGGGGCACGGATTTGGACGCCTCGTTGGCGCCTCCGATGCCGGATGCCTACTATGGAAGCGACGGCAGCGGGCATGTCTGGCTCCTCGCCCCGGAGCACTGAGCGACGCCCCGCCGGCGCGGCGAAGGCCGCGGGAGACATTTCTGGCCCAACGCGAAGCCAGCACCCGCCAGACGCTCATCTTCGACGACAACCGCACCGCCTCCGAGCTCTACGGAGAGGGGGAGCGCACCTTGCGCATCCTCGAGCAGGAGCTCGGCATCGACGCCCGCGCCCGAGGCAACGAGGTGAGGCTGGTGGGTGCCCCGCCGCAGGTGGCCGTGGGCCGCCGGGTGCTGGAGGAGCTCTACGGCATGGCCCGCTCCGGCACGCCCCTGGACGCCCGGGACGTGCGCGAGGTGGTGCGTCTGGTCACGAACCAGCCCGACCTTCCCGTGCAGGAGGTCTACGAGGAGGTGCTGGCCGCGGTCGGGTCGCGGCGCCGCATCGCGGCCAAGAACCTCTCCCAGCGCCGCTACGTGGAGATCATCGCCAGGCACGACGTGGTGATCGCGTACGGCCCGGCGGGCACCGGCAAGACCTATCTCGCCATGGCGTGCGCGGTGGCGGCGCTCAACCGCCGCGAGGTGGCGCGGGTGATCCTGACCCGCCCGGCGGTCGAGGCGGGCGAGCGGCTGGGCTTCCTGCCCGGCTCCATGGCCGAGAAGGTGAACCCCTACCTGCGCCCGCTGTACGACGCGCTCCACGACATGATGGACTTCGACAAGGCGGTCCGCCTGATGGATCGCGGCGCCATCGAGGTGGCACCGCTCGCCTTCATGCGCGGCCGCACGCTGAACGACTGCTTCGTGATCCTGGACGAGGCGCAGAACACCACCACCGAGCAGATGAAGATGTTCCTGACCCGGCTCGGCTACAGCTCGAAGGCCGTGGTGACCGGCGACATCACCCAGATCGATCTACCCACCGACAAGACCAGCGGGCTCGTGGAGGCGCTCCGCATCTTGGAGGGCGTCGAGGACATCGGGTTCATGCGCTTCACCGAGGCCGACGTCGTCCGGCATCCGCTGGTCCAGAGCATCATCCGCGCCTACGACCGGGACGCCTCCGCGCGCCGCGGCTCGAACGGCTCCGAGTCCCCCGGCTCCTCCGAATGACCGTGCGGCTCGCGGGGCCGCCGCGTCGTCGCGACGCTCCCGCCGCGGACCGCCGTCGCCTGCGTTGGGGCGCTCGGCGGCTGCTGGCCGAGCTGGGCCTCGAGCAGGCCGAGCTCTCGGTCTCGCTGCTGCTGGATCCCGAGATGCAGGCGCTGAACGCCGCCTGGCGCGGAAGCGAGCGTTCCACGGACGTGCTCTCCTTCTCGCTCCTGGAGGGCGCCCACACGGGCTTTCGCGGCGCCCTGCTGGGCGAGGTGGCGATCGGCGTCGAGACGGCGGCCCGTCAGGCACGCCGGGCCCGGCGCAGCCTCGACGACGAGCTGACGCGTCTGCTGGTCCACGGCGTGCTGCACCTGCTGGGCCACGACCACGAGCGGCCGTCCGACGCGCGCCTGATGCGCGCGGAGGAGCGGCGCCTGCTGCGAGCCCTCCGCACGTGAGCGAGCGCACGCGCCTCTCGCTCGCGCTCGGCTATGCCGCGACGCTCTTCCTCTCCTTTCCCCATCCGGTGGGGGGAGGCGTGCTGGATCTCGGCCTCGGCGTCGCCTGGCTCGCACCCGCCTGCCTGGTGGGGGCGCTCTCGGGCCTGGCGCCGGGTCGCGCCGCGCGCCTCGCCTTCGCTGCGGGCTGGCTCGCCCATGCCGCCGTCTTCCACTGGATCTACGTGGTGACGGTCGTGTACGGGCACGCGCCGCTCTGGGCCGGCATTGCCGCGCCCGTGGGCCTGGCCCTGTACCCGGCCGTCGCCAGCGCCGGCTTCGGCGCCGCGCTGGCCGGCTTCGCGGGCCGGGGACTGGCGGGCCCCTTCGTGGTCGCCGCGCTCTGGACCGTCTTCGACCACCTGCGCGCCTTTGCGCTCTCGGGCTTCCCCTGGGCGACGCTCGGCTACAGCCAACATCACAACGTCGCGCTGCTCGGCGTGGCCTCCTGGGCCGGCGTCTACGGGCTCTCGTTCGCGGTGGCCCTCGGCGGGGCCGCGCTGGCCGCCCTGGTGGCGGCCCGGCGCGAACGCCGGGCCCCGCCGCGGCAGGCGCTCGTGGCGCTCGGGGTGCTGGCGCTGCTGCACGGCTTCGGGGCGGTGACCGGGCCGGACGACGCCGACTTCGCCGAGGCGGAGCGCGTTCGCGTCGCCGTGCTGCAGGGCAACATCGACCAGGGCGTCAAGTGGAGCCCGGCGTGGTCCGAGCGCACGCTCGTCCACTACGAGGACCTCACCCGCCGCGCCGCCGCACGCGGGGCTGGCGCCATCCTCTGGCCGGAGACGGCCGTACCCGGCTCGATCACCACGCGTCCGGAGCTGCGCGCACGTCTGGCCGACCTGGCTCGCGAGACCCGGGCGCTGCTGGTGGTGGGCGGCGTAGGCGTCGATCCGGGCGAGCGGGCCTGGCGCTTCTACGACAGCGCCTTCGCCTTCGCCCCCGACGGCGCGCTCGTCGATCGCTACGACAAGGCACACCTGGTTCCCTTCGGAGAGTACGTCCCCCTGCGCGCGCTGCTCGGCCGCTTCCTCGGTGC
>JBFGJV010000033.1:0-20667 GCA_041577015.1 Myxococcota bacterium | reverse complement strand
CTTCAGCGCTGCCGCGAGTCCTGGTCGTGGACGACGAGGAGGCCATCCTCGAGACGATGGTCTTCACGTTCGAGGGCGAGTACGAGGTGCTGACCGCCCTGGAGGCGCGCAAGGCCCTCGACCTGCTCGACACCTACGCGCCTGTGGCCGCCGTGATCACGGACCAGCGCATGCCGGAGATGACCGGCGTCGAGTTCCTGGCGCGCGTCTGCGAGCGCCACCCCACCACGACACGAATCATCCTGACGGGCTTCGCGGACATGGACGCGATCGTGCAGGCGATCAACGAGGGCCACGTGTACGCCTACGTGGCGAAGCCATGGGAGCCCGAGGAGCTCAAGCAGCTGGTCCGGCGCGCGGTGGACCACCACCGCTTGTTGCTGGAGAACCAGCGGCTGCTGGACGACCTTCGACGCGCGAACGTGTTCCTGGCCGCCGCCATGGACGAGATCCACATGGGTGCGCTCGTGGTGGACTCGGAGGGCGTGGTGCAGGCGGCCAACCGCGCCGTGCGCGAGTGGCTCGGCCTCGAGAAGGATCCCCGGGGCCGCTCGTTGGACGAGGTGCTGGAGGCGACCCGACTCGAGCGTGTGCGCAGCGCGGCGCAGGAGCTCGCCGCTGGCGACGCGGGCGAGGCGCGCTTCGAGGAGGTGGACCTGGCGCTCGGAAGTCTCTCGCTGCGCCTGCGCATCGCCGTGCGCCTGCTGGAGGACGCGGAGGGCAAGCCGCTCGGGCGCGTCATCCTGGCCCGGGAGGTGTCGCACGAGCCCCTGCGCCGACGCCTGGATGAGATCGTCCAGGAGCTGCTGGGGGCGGAATCGGAGCTGCGGCAGCGCATGGACCGGGCGGTGGAAGAGCTGCGGCAGCTCTCCCAGCAGGTGCGCTCGAGCTCGGTGCGCTCGCCCGGCATGGACGAGCTCGCGGAGCGGATCTCGCGCACGCAGACCGCCCTGGAGAACTGGCTCGCCGTGGACGAGGCCCTGGGTCGGGAGGAGTATCCGGACGCCCGCGTGCTGGTCGATCGGATGCGCCTGGCCATGGCGCGCTGGCCCCTCCCGGACGAGGTTCCGGAGCCCGTGCAGGAGCTCGCACGGCGCGTGGAGAGCTACTACGAGTCTGGCGAAAACCCCGGACAGCGCGTTCTCTGAGGCGCAGGCCGCCGAGGGGGGCGTCGAGCGGCTGGAGCTGGTGCTCGAGCGGCTCCGGACGCGCCTGCTCTTCACCTGGGCCTTCCACGCCCGGGAGATCCGCATCGAGATCGACGCCGGCGACGGGTCGGCCGCGGCCTTTCCGGAGACCTTCTCCTTCCATCCCGACCGTCACGATCCCACCGAGCTCCAGCTCCAGCTGGAGGATCTCTGGTCGAACCCCCGGCGCATCTCGCCCCGTGCCACGCGCCGCGACGGCGAGGACCTGGTGCGGCGCCTGCTGGCGGCGCTGCCGGCCTACCTGGAAGGGATGCTGGAGCGACTCGAGCGCCAGGGGCGTCTGGCCGGTCCGGCCCGGACGCGCACCTGGGGCGATGCGCTCGTGCTCACGCGCGTGCTCGGGCGCTTCCTGGTGGAGAAGGGAATCGAGTCGCATCCGGAGACGGCGACCGCGGCGTTGCACCTGCGCAAGCTCGAGTGGCTCGCCGCAAAGACGCTCCTGCTCGACGAGGCGGCTCCCGAGCCGCGCGCCCGCGCGCTGCTCGCGGCCCCGGCACCCGGGCGCAAGGACGTGTCCGAGACCGTTCTCGCGCGTGCGTTGCTGGAGATCGAATCCGAAGCTTCCCTGGCCACGCTGCTGGCGGTGACCGAGCGCGCCTTCTACCGCTGGCTCGAGGACGTGTGTCTGGACGAGGGCAACGGGGCGTTCGAGGCGGAAGGCTCGCCCTTCGACGGCCGCGAATCGGAGGTCCTGGCGGCGGTGGCCACGTCCGAAGACGGCTCGCTCCTGCGCGGTCGCGACGTCTCGCCGTTCCTGCACCGTCCTTCGAACCGCGACTGCGCCCGCGTGTTGGAGAAGCTCGAGGTGTGGTTCCTGCGTCAGTACGACATCCCCCACGCCTCTGCGGTGATCCGCCACGCCGCGGAGCTGGCGCACGGCCGCGACGACAGCGACCGGGTGCTCTCGCGCCACTCCACCCGCAACTACCTGCTGGCCATGGGCGCCCTGGTCTCCCCCTTCGTGGGCGCCGCCGTGGCGTACGAGGCCGCTCCGCTCACCTTCGACCTGCTGTGCTCGGCCCAGGTGCTGGTCGTGCTGGGCGTGGCGCTCTGGTTCCTGCTGTGGCGCTTCTGCGTGCGCAAGGACCTCACCTTCTTCCACGCGGCCGTGCCCCGGATCGGAGCCGGCATCATCGTCGGCTACCTGCCCGTCTTCCTGATCGACGAGGTCTGGGACCTGGCCCGACGCTCGTGGCTCGCGCTGGGGATCATCACGCTGCTGATCGGCTTCACGACGCTGCTCTACCTGCACGTGGAAGTGCAGCGTCGCATCGGCGATCCTCGGGAGGCCTTCGCGCGCGCCCGGCGCATCTTCTTCCTGGGCGTGCTCCAGGCCCTGGCGCTGGGTCTGCTGGTCACGAGCCTGCTGGGCCGCTTCATGGTGACTCGCACCTGGGAGGCCGGGGGCGCCTCCCTCGACGCGCTGCGGCTGTCCACGCCACCCCTGGTGGGCGAGCTTCCGCGCATCCTGGGCGTGGAGCCGGTGTTCGCCTTTCCGTCGGCGGTCTTGCTGATGACCTTCCTCTCGTTCTTCATCGGCACCTTCCTCCAGCTCATGTGGGAGGATCTGCCGATCACGGAGCCCCTCTAGCAGCAAGCGCGGCGGAGCCGCGCGCGCAGCGAGCCTCAGGCGAGCGAAGGCCAGCAGCAAGCGCGGCGGGCCGCGCGCGCAGCGAGCCTCAGGCGAGCGGAGGTCAGCAGCGACCCGGTGGCGGCTCCGGCATCCCAGTCGGTACCTTGGTGCGGAGGAGGCCCCGATGGCCGAGATCGTGATCTACACCCAGCCCAGCTGTCCCTACTGCGACATGGCGAAGCGCCTGCTGGCCAGCAAGGGGAGCGACTGGACGGAGATCGACGTGGGCCAGGACGCCGCCCAACGCGAGGAGATGGTGCGCCGCACGGGCCGCCGCACGGTTCCCCAGATCTACATCGGCGATCGTCACGTGGGGGGGTTCGACGACCTGAGGGCGCTCGAGGACTCCGGCGAGCTCGACCGCCTGCTCGGCGTCGAGCGCACCGACCGCGAGGGTGAGGCCCGCCGCGAGCGGCTGGTGATCGTCGGGAGCGGGCCCGCGGGCTACACGGCGGCGCTCTACGCCGCACGCGCCGAGCTCGAGCCGGTGGTGGTGGCGGGGCTCCAGGCCGGGGGGCAGCTCATGCTGACCACCGACGTGGAGAACTACCCCGGCTTTCCGGAGGGCGTCACCGGCCCCGACATGATGGAGCGCTTCCAGAAGCAGGCCGAGCGCTTCGGCGCGCGCGTCTACCTGGAGGACGCCACGAAGATCGAGCTCTCCTCACGGCCGTTCCGGGTGGAGACCGAGGAGCGGGCGCTTGCGGCGGAGGCGCTGATCCTGGCCACCGGGGCCTCGGCCCGATGGCTGGGCCTGCCCTCGGAGCAACGGCTGCAGAACCGCGGCGTCTCGGCCTGCGCCACCTGCGACGGGGCCCTCTACCGCGGCAAGGCCATGGCGGTGGTGGGAGGCGGGGACACCGCCATGGAGGAGGCGCTCTTCCTGACCCGCTACGCCACGAAGGTGACGGTGATCCACCGGCGGCGGGAGCTGCGTGCTTCGAAGATCATGCAGGAGCGAGCGTTCGCCAACCCGAAGCTGGAGTTCCTGTGGGACTCGGTGGTGGAGGAGGTGCTGGGCGACGATTTCGTCTCGGGCCTGCGCGTCAAGGACTTGAACACCGGGGCCACGAGCGAGCTGCCGGTGGAGGCGCTCTTCGTCGCGATCGGGCACGAGCCGAACACCGCACTGGTGCGCGGCCAGCTGGAGCTCGACTCCGTCGGCTATGTGAAGGTGGAGTCGGGAAGCACGCGCACCTCGGTGGAGGGCGTCTTCGCCTGCGGCGACGCCACCGACCCCACCTACCGCCAGGCGGTCACGGCGGCGGGAACCGGCTGCATGGCGGCCATCGACGCCGAGCGCTGGCTGGCCGCCCAGGGCATCGAGTAGACGTCCACCGCGGAAACCCGAGACGAACATGGCCCTGACCAAGGAACGACTGGAACGCCTGATCGCGCGATCCACGGACATCGTGGTGGCGACCGATCGCAAGGGCACCGTGGTGTACTACAACGACGGGGCCCGCAAGATCCTGGGCTACAAGCCGAGCGAGGTGCTCGGGAGCTTCGTGGGGCGCCTGTACCCGGACCTCGCCGAGGCCAAGCGCGTGATGGCCGCCATGCGCGCGCCCGGACACGGAGGGCGGGGCATCGTCGAGACGTTCCAGACCACCTTCCTGGCACGCTCCGGGGAGCGGATTCCGGTGGCCATCTCGGGCACGCTGCTCCACGACGACGAGAACCAGGAGGACGGCACGATCGGGTTCGCCAAGGACCTCCGCGAGATCCTGCGGAAGGACCAGCTCGCCACCCTGGGCGAGATCGCCGTGGGGCTATCCCACGAGATCAACAACCCGCTCGAGGTCATCCTCAACCAGGCCGCGCTGCTGGAGCGCGACGTGGACCGGCTGGCGGGCGAAGAGGACGCCTCGGTGGAGTTCGAGCGGGTGGACGCCATCCGGCGCGAGGTGGGTCGCATCGCCGAGATCCTGGAACGGCTCGGAGAGCTGGTGAAGGGCGAACGCTACGAGACCGTGGAGTACGTGGGCCCCGCCAAGATGATCGATCTGCGCCGGCGCGAGCGCGCCCGGGAGCCGGACCCGCGCATGAAGGGGCTGCGCGTGCTGCTGGTGGACGACGACATGGGCATCCTTCGCTCCCTGGCGGAGATCCTGGAGACCGAGGGCTGCGTGGTGGAGACCGCCGCGGACGGCCGGCAGGCCCTGCGCCGGCTGGAGAAGTCGCCGGTGGACGTGGTGCTGACCGACGTCGTGATGCCCAACATGGATGGGCACGAGCTGTTCGCCGCCCTGCGCGAGCGTCATCCCGATCTCCCGGTGCTGATGATGACCGCCTTCCACTCCGACAAGGATCACATCATCAAGCGCAGCCGCATGGAGGGGCTGCGGGGCGTGATCTTCAAGAAGCCGGTGGATCCGGATCGGCTGCGACAGGTCCTCCTCGAGGTCTCGGGCCGGGCGACGCCGACCGCCTAGGCACCGAGCGTCCGCGCGGCGCAGACGGCCACCACGCGCCGGGCCCCGGCGCGACGCAGGGCCCGCGCCGCAGCGACGAGGGTGGCGCCCGTGGTGACCACGTCGTCCACCAGGGCCACGCAGACCCGCGGCGGGATGCGGCCTCGCGCGCGGAAGGCGCCCGCCACGTTGCGCTCGCGCGCGACCCGGTCGAGGCCGGTCTGGCTCGCCGTATCGCGCGTGCGCTCCAGGCGGCGGGGCTCGAAGCGGGCCCCGAGCCGGCGCGCCAGGGGGCGCGCCAGCTCCGCCGCGGGATGGAAGCCTCGCTCGCGCAGGCGCCGGGGGTGGAGCGGCACCGGCACGATCCGGCCCGGGAGGGGCGGCGGAAGCCGGCGTGCGGCGGCCAGCACGAGCTCCTGCACCACCGCCGCGGGTCGAGGATCGAGCCCGCGCAGGCCCGACGGCGCGTACTTGAAGCGTCGCACCCACTCGGCCGCCTCGACGGCGAAGGCGACCTCGGCCACGCAGGCGGCGAGCACGCCCGGCCTCGCGGTGCAGGCGTGGCCGAGCGGCTCGGGCACCACGGCCTGGCAGCGCACACAGCCCCCGGGCGGCAGTCGGGGCAGCAGCCGGGCACAGTCCCGGCAGAGCGCGGCGTCGCGGGGCGGGGTGCGCCCGCAGCCCGCGCACGCGGGAGGCAGCAACAGATCCACGAAGCCGGCCAGGAGCTCGCGCACGGCGCACTCGCCGTCGGGACCGAGCGGAGAGCGAGGCTATCCGATCAGCGAGTGGCCCGTCATCTCCGCCGGCGCATCCAGGCCCAGCAGCGCCAGCACGGTGGGGGCGACGTCGCGCAGCCCCCCGTCCCGCAGCGGACGGCCGGGAGCATCGGGCGCGATCCAGTGCAGCGGCACGGGGTTCGTGGTGTGGGCGGTGTGGGGCTGGCCGGTCTCCGGGTCGAGCATCTGCTCGCAGTTGCCGTGGTCGGCGGTGACGAGCAGCGTGCCGCCGAGCTCCAGCACCTTCTCGGCGACGCGGTCCAGGCAGGCGTCGATCGTCTCCACCGCCTTCACCGTGGCGGGCAGCACGCCCGTGTGGCCCACCATGTCCGGGTTGGCGTAGTTCACCAGCACGAAGCGGTAGGCGCCCGAATCCAGCCGTTCCAGCAGCCGTTGCGTCACCTCGCGCGCGCTCATCTCCGGCTTGTGGTCGTAGGTGGGAACCTCCCGGGGCGAGGGCACCAGCACGCGGTCCTCGTCCGGGAAGGGCTGCTCGCGCCCGCAGTTGAAGAAGTAGGTGACGTGGGCGTACTTCTCGGTCTCCGCCAGCCGCAGCTGACGCAGACCGGCCTCCGAGACGATCTCGCCCAGGATGCGCCGGGGCGCGTCGGGCGGGAAGGCCACCGGCAGGCCGAACTCCTTGTCGTACTCGTTGAAGGTCACGAACCCGGCGAGCTTCGGCGCTTCGCGCCGATCCAGCTTGCCCTCGAAGCGCTCGGCACACGCGTTCGTGAGCGCCGCGGTCAGCTGCCGCGCCCGGTCGGCGCGGAAGTTGAAGAACACCACCGCGTCCCCGTCGGCGAGCCGCGGCCCCCCGGCAATCACGGTGGGCTGCACGAACTCGTCGCTCTCGTCCCGGGCATAGGCGCTGCGCACCGCCTCCAGCGCGTCCGCCGCCTCGAGGCCCTCGTGCAGCACGATGGCGTCGTAGGCGCGCTGGGTGCGTTCCCAGCGGTTGTCCCGGTCCATGGCGAAGTAGCGCCCGGACACGCTGGCCACCCGGCCGCCGGCCGCCTCCACGTGGGGCAGGACCTTCTCCAGGAAGCCCAGCGCGGACCGGGGCGGCGTGTCGCGCCCGTCCAGGAAGGCGTGGAGCACCGGCTCGACGCCCTGGCGCCCGGCGTGCTCGAGCAATCCGATCAGGTGGTCCTGGTGGCTGTGCACGCCGCCGTCGGAAACCAGCCCCATCAGGTGCAGGCGTCCGCCGCTCTTGCGCACGGCGTCGAAGAGCCGCTTCAGCGCCGGGTTGCTCTCGAGCGCCCCGGCGCGGATGGCCTTGCCGATGCGCAGCAGGTCCTGGTCGATCACGCGTCCGGCGCCCATGGTCACGTGGCCCACCTCGGAGTTGCCCATCTGGCCCTCCGGGAGGCCCACCGCCTCGCCGGACGCGTCGAGCTCGGACACGGGATACGTGGCGCGCACGCGCTCGAAGAAGGGCGTCCTGGCCTCCGCCGTGGCATCGCCCGAGCGACCCGAGCCCACCCCGAAGCCGTCGAGCACCACGAGCACCACCGGAGCGGTCATCGCGCCTCCTGCCGGGCGGGTCGGGCGAACTCCAGCGGCACCGCGTCGCTCCACAAGCGCTCCAGGTCGTAGTAGGTGCGCGCCTCCGGGTGGAGCACGTGCACGATCACGTCGGCGAGATCCATCAGTACCCAGCGCCCCTCCGCATAGCCCTCGATGCCCAGCGGCTTCTCCCCGGCGGCGGTCACGGCCTTCTCCACGGCATCCACGATGGCTCGCACCTGGCGGTCCGAGCGGCCGGTCGCGATCACGAAGGCGTCGGCGAAGGACGCCACCTGGCGCACGTCGAGGGCGACGACGTCCTCGGCCTGGCGGTCCCGGGCCGCCTCGACCACGAGCCGGGTCTTCTCGAGGCTGTTCATGCCAGCTCGACCGCTCCGCTTCCGTCCTTCGCGTAGGCACCGCTGCGCAGCACCGCGTCGTGCACCGCCTCGGGCAGGAGATAGCGCACCGAGCGCTCCTCGCGCAGGAGTCGGCGCACCTCGGAGGCGGAGATCTCGAGGGAGGCGATCTCCACCAGGCGGATCTGCGTGTCGGCCGTACGGTGTCGCGCCGAGCGACCGTCCGCGGCCAGCTCGAGCTCGCCTGCCACGCCGTCGGGGATCCAGGGGGCGAGCGAGGTCGCCCGTGCGGGCGGGCGCGTCAGCACGGCGAAGTCGGCCAGCGTGAGCAGCGTCTTCGGCTCCCGCCAGGTGTCGATCTCCGCGAAGGCGTCGCACCCGATCACGAAGATCGGTCGCCGTGGCGCGAAGCGCTCGCGCATCACCCGCAGCGTGTCCACCGAGTAGGAGCGGCCCTCGCGCTCCACCTCGAGCGGATCCACCTGGAAGCGGGGATTGCCCGACGCGGCGAGACGCACCCACGCCAGACGCAGCTCTGCCGGCGCGATGGCGTCCCGGGCGTTCGCCGCCTTGTGCGGCGGCTGCGCCGCCGGCACGAAGACCAGACGCTCGAGGCCGAGCGTCTCCACCACCTCCTCCGCCGCACGCAGGTGTCCCAGGTGGATCGGGTTGAAGGTTCCGCCGAAGACGCCGACCGGCGGGGTCTCGCGGGACGCGGTCATTCGCGGAGCTGACCGTCCCCGTGCAGCACGAACTTGAGCGTGGTGAGCCCCTCCAGCCCCATGGGCCCGTAGGCGTGCAGCTTGGAGGTGGAGATGCCGATCTCCGCGCCGAGGCCGAGCCGGTAGCCGTCGGAGAAGGCCGTGGAGCAGTTCACCCCCACCGTGGACGAGTTGACCCGGCGCAGGAACTCCTGGGCGTTGCGCCACTCGCTCGTCACGATCACCTCGGTGTGATCGGTGCCGAAGCTCCGAATGTGCTCCACGGCGGCATCGAGGTCGTCCACCACGCGAACCGCCAGGATCGGCCCCACGTACTCGGTGCGCCAGTCGACCTCGGTAGCGGCCTTGGCGTCGGCGAAGACCTCCCGGGTGCGCGGGCAGCCGCGTATCTCGACGCCCTCCTCGTGGAGCATCTTCAGCACGTCGGGGAGCAGCGTCGTCGCCAGCTCACGGTGGGCGAGCAGGGTCTCGAGTCCGTTGCACACCGCCATCTGCCGGATCTTCGAGTCGCGGACGATGGCCCGGGCCATGTCGGGATCCGCGCTCGCGTCCAGGAACACGTGGCAAACCCCCGCGTCGTGCTTCAGCACCGGCACGCGCGAGTTCTCCGTCACGCGCCGGATCAGCCCGGGCCCTCCGCGCGGAATGATCAGGTCCACGTATGCCTCGGCGCGCAGCAGGTGATCGATGGCGGCGCGGTCGGTGCGCGGCACGATGCCGATGGCGTCCTCGGGCACGCCGGTCTCGCGGGCGGCCTCGCGGAGCTCGTCGGCCAGGGCGAGATTGCAGCGGATCGCCTCGGAGCCCCCGCGCAGGATCACGGCGTTGCCGGCCTTCACGCACAGGGCCGCGGCGTCCACGGTGACGTTGGGCCGCGACTCGTAGATGATCCCGATCACGCCCAGCGGGATGCGCATGCGCCCCACGCGCAGTCCGTTCGGCCGCACCCACATGCGCGTGATCTCGCCCACCGGGTCGGGGAGCGCGGCCACGTCGCGCAGCCCCGCCACCATGGTGCGCCAGCGATCCTCGCCGAGCGCCAGGCGTCCCAGCAGCGGGCCGCTCACGCCCTTGGCCTCCGCCTCGCGCACGTCCTCGGCGTTCGCGGCCAGCAGTCGCGACCGCGCCGCCTCGAGCCGCTCCGCGGCGCGCAGGAGCCAGGCATCCTTGGTGGCGCTCGACAGCTCCGCGGTGCGCTGGGAGGCGGCGCGCGCCTTGCGCGCCAGCTCGAGGATCTGTGCTTCGAGGTTCATCGGCCTCCGTGCGACGATCGGGAGCCGGGCTCGCCCAGCAGGACGAGGTCGTCCCGGTGGATCACCTCGTCGCCGTTCGAATAGCCTAGCACCTGGGCGATCTCGCGCGTCGAGCGGCCGCAGATGCGGGCGATCTCCTGGGAGGAGTAGGCCACCAGTCCGCGCGCCAGCTCGCGCCCCGCACCATCCCGGCACGACACGGCGTCGCCGATGTGGAAGTCGCCCCGCACCTCGACGATCCCTGCCGGGAGCAGACTGCGGCCGCGGGCGCGCAGCGCGCCCGCGGCGCCCTCGTCCACCACGAGCTGACCGCGCGGGCGCGCGGTGAAGGCGAGCCAGTGCTTGCGGCTGGCCAGGCGCTCGCCGGGCAGCACCAGGGTCCCCACCGCCTCGCCCTCGCTCACGCGCCGCAGCACGTCGCGGCGACGCCCGTTGCAGATCACGGTGGCTGCGCCCGAGTGGGCGGCGGTCTGGGCCGCCTCGAGCTTGGTGATCATGCCGCCGCGTCCGAAGGCCCGGTCCGAGCCGGCGGCGGCGCGTTGCACGGCGGGATCGGCCACGGACTCGACCACGTCGAAGAGCGCCGGCGTGGGCGCCCCGGCGCGAGGACGCTCCACGTGCAGGCCTTCCACGTCCGTGAGCATGATCAGCAGATCGGCGCCCACCAGGTTCACGACGGTCGCGGAGAGGTTGTCGTTGTCGCCGAAACGGATCTCTTCCGTGGCCACGGTGTCGTTCTCGTTCACGATGGGCACGACGCCGAGGCGCAGCAGGGTGAGGAGCGTGTGCCGCGCGTTCAGGAAGCGCTCGCGCTCCTCGAGCCCGACGCGGGTCACGAGCACCTGGCCGACGGTTCGCCCGTGGCGCGCGAAGCGACGCCGGTAGATGTCCATCAGCCCCACCTGTCCCACCGCGGCGGCGGCCTGCTTCTCGGGGATCGAGCTTCCCGGCTGCGCCCAGCCCAGCTCGCGACTGCCCAGGGCGATGGCGCCGGAGGAGACCAGCACCACCTGCCGTTTGTCCTCGAGAAGGCCCGCAGTCTCCCGGGCCAGGTCTCCGAAGACGCGTCGACGCAGTGTGCCGTCCTCGGTGAGGACCGAGCTGCCGACCTTGACGACGATGCGCTTCGCGCGCCGGGCGATGGCACGGACGCTCACGGCGCGGCCGCCTCCGCCGAGGGACCCGCCACGGGCGTCGCCGCGTCCAGGGCGCGCAGCAGCTCGCGCAGGAGCTCCGCCACGCCCTCGCCGGTGGCCGCGGAGACCCGCAGCGTGCGCGCGCCGCGCTGGGCCAGCGCCCGCTCCAGGGGCACGAGCTGGTCCCGATCGGCGACCAGGTCGATCTTGTTCAGGGCCACGAGCTCCGCGCGTTGCGGAAGCTCGGGATCGTAGGCCGCCAGCTCGCGGCGCAGCGTCTCCCAGCGCTCCAGGGCGTCCGGGCCCGCCTCCCGGGGCAAGCCCGCATCCAGCACGTGCACCAGCACCCGCGTGCGCTCCACGTGACGCAGGAAGCGGTCGCCGAGTCCCACGCCCTCGCTCGCGCCCTCGATCAGGCCCGGTACGTCGGCCACCACGAAGCGCCGCTCGCCGACCTCCGCGACGCCGAGGTGCGGGATCAGCGTCGTGAAGGGGTAGTCGGCCACCCGAGGCCGCGCCGCCGAGATGCGGCGCAGCAGGGTGGACTTGCCCGCGTTGGGAAGCCCCACGAGCCCCACGTCCGCCAGCAGCTTGAGCGAGAGCCGGAGCCGCCGGCTCTCGCCGGCCCGGCCCGGCTCGGCGAAGTCGGGGGTCTGGCGCGTGGACGTGGCGAACTGCGCGTTGCCCCGCCCGCCGCGCCCGCCGCGCGCGGCCACGAAGCGCTGGCCATGGCGCACCAGGTCCGCGAGCGGCGCCGCGTCGGCCGGCGCGTCGGCGTCGAAGACGAGCGTCCCCGGCGGCACGCGGATCTCCCGGTCGGCTCCGCTGCGGCCGTGACGACGGGCGCCGGCGCCACCCACCCCCGGCTCCGCCCGCAGCTCCCGCCGCAGGCGCGGATCCATCAGCGTGGCGAGATTGCGATCCGCCACCAGCACCACGTCGCCTCCGCGACCGCCGTCTCCGCCGTCCGGGCCGCCGCGGGGCACGAACTTCTCGCGACGGAAGCTCACACAGCCGTCGCCGCCGGAGCCGGCGACCACGACGATCGTCGCCTCGTCGATGAAGGGCTGCTCGGATTTCATGCGGTCACCGGGCGGGGCCCGGCCGCGCCGGGCTCCTAGGAGGCGAGGGGCTCGATCTGCGCCGTGACACGCCCCTTCGAGCGCCGATACTGAACCACGCCGTCGCAGCGGGCGAAGAGCGTGAAGTCCTTGCCCAGGCCGACGTTGCGGCCGGGATGGATCCGGGTCCCCACCTGTCGCACCAGGATCGATCCGGCATGGACCGTCTGTCCCGCGAACACCTTCACGCCCCGACGCTGGCCCTGGCTGTCGCGGCCGTTGCGCGAGCTTCCCTGTCCCTTCTTGTGCGCCATGATCGTCTGTCTCCGGGCTCGTCTAGCTCTCGATGCGGTCGACGCGGATCTGCGTGTAGTGCTGGCGATGACCCTGCTTGCGCCGGTAGCCCTTGCGCCGCTTCATCTTGAAGACGGTGAGCTTCGGACCGCGCTCCTGGGCCGTGATGACGCCGACCACCTTGGCGCCCGGAACGGTGGGCGTCCCGATGCGGGTCTCCCCGTCGTCGCCGATGAGCAGCACCTCGGGCAGCTCCACCGCCTCGCCCACCTCGCCGGGGAGGCGCTCCACCCAGACGGCGTCGCCCGGTGCGACCCGCACCTGCTTGCCGCCGCTGCGCACGACCGCGTACATCAGCTCTCCTCACGTTCCGGAGCGCCCGGCAGTATCCGGAATTCCGAAGCCGCGTCAACTGGTTCCAGCGACGAGGCCGCTTGGGGCTCGGCGCCCGGGTCCTCGACCGAGCCGGGCTCCAGGCGATCTCCCATCGGGGTCGGCTCGGGCTCCGACGCGCCCTGCGCGGGAGCGACGCTCTCCTCCTCCTCGACCTCGTCGTCTTCGTCCTCGTCGGCCTCTTCGCTCCCGGTCTCCAATGCGGCGGCATCCGGTCGGCTCGCCTGGAGCCACGGCAGCTCGAGCGGGACCGGAGCCCCGGCCTCGAGCGCGCTCAGCTCGAACTGCTCCTGGTGCAGGGACGGGCGGGCGTGCACCTCGATCTCGCGTCCCACCTCGCGCTCCATCTCCTCGAGCGCCTGCTTCTCCGGCCCCAGCAGCACCTCCGCCACGCGCGGGTGGACGGCGATGGCGAGGCGCCGGCCGCCGAAGCGCGGCAGGTCCTTGCGCACCTCCCGCAGCACCTTGTACGCCACGCTCTCCCGGGAGAGCAGGTAGCCCCGGCCGTCGCAGCTGGAGCAGGGCTCGCAGACCGTCTGCACCAGGTTCTCCCGCGTCCGCTTGCGCGTCATCTCCACCAGGCCGAGCTCGGAGATCTTCAGGATGTTGGTCTTGGCCTTGTCCTGGCGCAGCGCCTCCTGGAGCGCACGGTAGACCTTCTCGCGGTTCTCGCTGGACTCCATGTCGATGAGATCGATGATGATGAGCCCGCCGATGTTGCGGAAGCGGAGCTGGTGGACCACCTCCTTCACGGCCTCGAGGTTCGTTTTCAGCACCGTGTCCTCGAGGTCGCGCTTGCCGACGAAGCGTCCGGTGTTGACGTCGATGGCCGTGAGCGCCTCGCTCTGGTCGACGATCAGATAGCCGCCGGACTTGAGCCAGACCTTGCGGCCCAGGTTGGCGTCGATCTGCGCCTCGAGTCCGAAGTCGTCGAAGATGGGGACGGCGCCGCGGTAGTGCTCGATCTGGGGCCTGGGCTCGGCCAGGAAGCGATCGGCGAAGCCGCGCAGCTCCTCGTGCATTAAAGGTGCGTCCACCACGATGCGGCGCGTGTTCGCGTTGGCGAAGTCGCGAATCGCCCGCAGGGGCAGCGAGGGCTCGGAGTACAGCACGGTCGGGGAGCGCACCTCGTCCTTGCGGATCTGGATCTCGTCCCAGACGGCGGTCAGGTAGCGGATGTCCGCCTCGAGGTCCGCCTCCCGCGTTCCCTCCCCCGCGGTGCGGATGATGAAGCCCAGGTCCTCGGGGCGCAGGCGCTCCAGGATCTCGCGCAGGCGGCGGCGCTCGCGATCCGAGCCGATGCGCCGCGAGACGCCCACGCGCTGCTGCCACGGTGTCAGCACGAGGTGACGGCCGGCCACGGCCACGTGGGAGGTGATGCGGGCGCCCTTCGTCCCGATCGGCTCCTTCGCGACCTGGACGATGATCTCCTGCCCCTCCTCGAGGAGCGTGTCGATGCTCGGCAGCGAGCGGCCGTTGCCGTTGCGTCCGCGTCCGCGACGCGGCCGGGGCGCCTCCTCCTCCTCGGAGAGGCTCGGCTCCGCGAAGTAGTCGCCCACGTACAGGAAGGCCGCCTTGTCCGCGCCGATGTCCACGAAGGCGGCCTGCATGCCGGGCAGGACCCGCGTGACGCGACCCTTGATGATGCTGCCGACGATGCTGCGGGTATCGCTCCGCTCGATGTGCAGCTCGACGAAGCTGCCCTTCTCGAGGATCGCCACCCGGATCTCCCCGGCCGTGACGTTGACGACGATCTCGTTCTGCATGCACCCCTCCCGCCGCAGGCGGCGGCGCGGAGGAAGGCCGGCGCGCGCTCGCGGCGTTCGCGAGCCGACCGGGGCGTTTCAAGACTTCGCAGCCTGCCGCACCCGGGGGGACGGCTGGCACGGGCGGGGTGCTGGAGGGAACAGGAGCGGCTAGGCGCTCCCGCACAAACGGCTGGCGCCGTACGACTGGGTCCCAAACGTCCTGGAGACGTCGACTCGCACCAAGATTTCGAGGCCTTTCGACGCGATCCCGGCGTCGCCCGCCCGCCAGCCCCCTCGGCGCACCCGCTGCCGTTCGGCCGGCTTCGAGCTTCTCGAGCCTGCCGCGCTCGCCTCGCGCCTGGCAGGCTCCAGGATCGCCCAATGCGTTACTCGGACACCTTCCTCGATCCCCGGGCATTGGTCAAGGCGGCCCCGAGGGGAGCACGCGCGGCCGCGTGATCGTGCCCGTGATACGGTGCCCTGCGAGGAAGCGCCCCCATGGCCCGCTCCGATCCCGAGCCCCGTGATCCGCGCCGTGCGCTTCCCGGCGTGGACCGCCTGGCCGAGGCCATTCGTGCCGCGGCTCCCAAGCTTCCGGGCTGGGCGGCGCGGGCGGCGGCCCGCGCCGTGGTGGACGCGGCGCGCGGGGAGCTGGAGCGGGACGGGACCCAGCCCTCGGACCTGGTGGGCCGGGGCGTCGCGTCCGCCACGCTCCTGGCCCGGCCGCGACCGACGCCGGTCGTGAACGCGACGGGCGTGGTGCTGCACACCAACCTCGGGCGCGCCCCCCTCTCCACCGCCGCCGCCTCCGCCGCGGCCGAGGCGGGACGTCGCTACACGGACCTGGAGCTGGACGAGGGGCGCGGACGCGGCGACCGCGTGGCGGCGCTCGGCGAGAAGCTCGTCGCGCTCTCGGGGGCGCAGGCGGCCCTCGCCGTCAACAACAACGCCGGTGCCCTGCTCCTGGCGGCGCACGCCCTGGCCCGAGGCCGCGAGGTGGTGGTCTCGCGGGGCGAGCTGGTGGAGATCGGCGGCTCGTTTCGCCTGCCGGCCATTCTCGACGCGGCGGGCGTCACCCTCGTGGAGGTGGGGACGACGAACCGCACCCACGCGGAGGACTACCGACGGGCGCTCGGGCCGCAGACCGCCCTGCTGCTCAAGGTGCACCGCAGCAACTTCGAGCAGCGTGGCTACGTCGCCGAGGTGGACGTGCGGGAGCTGGCGGGGATCGCGCGCCCACGCGGCATCCCGCTGCTGGAGGATCTCGGCAGCGCCACGCTGGTGGATCTGCGCGCACGCGGCTTGCCGGAGGAGTCCTGGGCGCCTGCCCGGCTGCGGCTCGGAGCCGATCTGGTGTGCTTCTCCGGCGACAAGCTGCTCGGCGGACCGCAGGCGGGTGTGGTGCTGGGCCATCGCGACCTCGTGAAGGCCATGCGCCGCGATCCGCTGGCGCGCGCCCTTCGCCTGGACAAGCTCGCGATCGCCGCCCTGGACACGACCCTGGCCACGCTGCTCGAGGGCGATCCGGCACGCGAGCTCCCGGTGCTGCGCGCGCTGCTGGAGCCGGCCGCGGCGGTGGAGGCGCGGGCGCGCCGGCTGGCTGCGCGCCTGGAGCCGCTGGCCAGCGGGTCGGTCAAGGTCGCGGTGGAGCCCACCCGGGCTCCGGTGGGTGGCGGCTCGCTGCCGGGATTCGAGCTGGACTCGTGGGCCGTCGTGCTGCGACCCGAGCGGGATGCGGACGGCCTGGCCGATTCCCTTCGGGACGCCCCCGTTCCCGTGCTCGGCCGCGTGCGCGAGGCGGCCGTGTGGCTCGACGCGCGCACGCTGCTCTCCGAGGACGAGGCAGCCGTCGCCGCGTCGCTGGCCCACGTCCTGGCCGACGGGGCTCGTTGATGGAGATTGCCGGCTCCGGTACCGTCTGGAGCGCCGAAGTAAGATGCTGACCTCGAGTGTCCTGGTCCTAAATCGCTCCTACTTGCCGATCCACGTGACTCCGGTGCGGCGTGCGTTCTCCCTCGTGTACCAGGGGGTCGCACGCGTCGTGAACGAGGAGTACCGGACGTTCGATTTCGACGAGTGGTGCAGCATCTCCGGCGACTCCGTCGAAGAGGCGGTCGGTACGAGCCGGGGTCGCATCCGCGTGCCAAGAGTCATCGTGCTGAGCCACTTCGATCGCGTTCCGAAGCGGCACGTACGCTTCAGTCGCGCGAACGTCCTGTCTCGAGACGACTACACCTGCCAGTACTGCGGCGAACGGCGCACGAAGTCGGATCTGAATCTGGACCACGTGATTCCCCGCGCCCTCGGCGGTCGCAGCTCCTGGGAGAACGTCGTGGCGAGCTGCGTGGACTGCAATCGTCGCAAGGGTGGACGCACCCCCGTGCAGGCGGGTCTGCATCTGCGTCGACGACCCACGCGCCCGCGCTGGACGCCTCTCTCGCACATGGCTCCGGCGAGCCTGCGCCACTCGGAGTGGCGACCCTTCCTCCACGTGGTCGCCTCGCGTCGGAGCCGCGTCTTCGCCACCTGAGTGGGCCGCAGCCGGCCCGGGACCCACCCCATGCCCAGCCGCGACGAGCAAATCCTCGAACTGCAGAGCGCCGGCCCGGGCGGAGCGCGCACGATCGCCTTCGGCGGCGGCAAGGGCGGCGTGGGCAAGAGCTTCCTGGTGGCCAACCTGGCCCTGGCCATCGCTCGCGAGGGCCACCGCGTGATCGCGGTGGACACCGACCTCGAGGGTGCGAACCTGCACACGATGCTCGGCGTGCCGCGTCCGTCCACGAGCCTGGCGGACTTCGTGGCGCGCCGGGAACGCGACGTCGCCAAGCTCGCCATCGACACGCCCTACCGCAATCTCCAGCTCATCGCGGCGACGGATGCGAACCTGGGGGACGCCCAGCCGAGGCCGGCGCTGCGCGGCAAGCTGCTGCGCGCGCTGCCGCGCCTCCCCGCGGACTTCGTGCTGGTGGACCTGGGCGCCGGCACGCACGCGGCCACCGTGGACTACTTCCTGGTCGGGGACGACGGCGTCCTGGTGCTGGCGCCGGAGCCCGTCTCCGTGGAAAACGCCTACGCCTTCCTGCGGGCCGTGTTCTATCGCCGGCTCCGGCTGGCGATGAGCGTTCCCGAGGTCTGCAAGGTGGTGAACCTGGCCATGGACCAGCGCAACGAACGCGGCATCCGAACGCCGCTGGATCTGCTGCGGGAGGTGCAGAGCATCGATCCCGACGAGGGCCGGCGCTTCGTGGAGAGCATGAGGCGTTTCCGGCCGGGGATCGTGGTGAACGGGGTGCGCAGCACCGACGACATCCACCTGGGCTTCAGCGTGCGCAGCGTGTGCCGCAAGCACTTCGGCATTCAGGCGGAGTACCTGGGCTACGTGAATCAGGACCCGGCCGTGCGGCAGGCCGTGCGCATGCGGCGGCCCGTGGTGGAGTCGAACCCCCGTTCGGACGCCGCCGTCTACCTGAAGCGCATCGCACGCAAGCTCCTGGGCAGGCCATCCGCCCGACGCGCACCGCGTCCCCTGGCGGGGGCGCGGGCTTGAAGCCGCTCGGAGAGCTGGACCACTACGAGGTGCTCGAGGTGGCCCCGGACGCGAGCCCCGAGGAGGTGGAGCGCGCCTATCGCGTGGTGCGGGCGGCATACGCCGACGGCTCGCTCGGAACCTACTCGGTCTTCGACACCGACGAGTCGGCGACGCTCCGCGAGCGGGTGGAGGCGGCCTACCGCGTGCTCTCGGATCCCGAGGCGCGTCGCGCCTACGATGCGGCCCACCGAACCACGCCGGACGAGCCCGCGCCCGCCCCGCTTCGCTTCGAGCCGGTGGGGAGCGCAGCGGGCGAGGCCCCCGCCACCTCCTTCGACGTCTTCGAAGAGAGCGAGGAGGCGGACGCGAACGCCGAGTGGGACGGAGCGCGCCTGCGCCGGGCGCGGCTCATGCGCGCGGTCGAGCTGCGGCAGATCGCCCATCTCACCAAGATCAACCCCACCTATCTGCGCTTCCTGGAAGAGGAGCGCTTCGAGGACCTGCCGGCTCCGGTCTACGTGCGCGGCTTCGTGACAGCGTACGCGCAGAGCCTCGGTCTGGACGCGCGCCGCGTGGCCGGCAGCTACATGCACCGCTTCCTGGCGCGCCGCGGCCAGCCGAAGCTTCCCGGGATCTTCGGAGCCCCGTGAGCGAGCCGCTGCGTTTCGTGATCGGCGAGGCGGAGGCGGGCCGCCGCCTCGACGTGGCCCTGGCCGATCTGGCCGGGGTGGCCCGCTCCCAGGCCCGGCGCTGGATCGATGCCGGCCTGGTCCACCTGGAGGGCGGCGCGGTGCGGGCCGCGCAGCGCGTGCGCAGCGGCCAACGGCTCGAGGCCAAGCCCGCCGAGCCCGTCGGCAGCAAGCTGGCGCCGGAGCCCATGGCGCTGGCCATCCTCCACGAGGACGCCGACGTGATCGTGGTGGACAAGCCCGCAGGGCTGGTGGTGCATCCGGCACCCGGACACCCCGCCGCGACGCTCGTGAACGCCCTGCTGCACCACTGCGGCGATCTCGGCGGCGTGGGCGGCGTCCTGCGCCCCGGGATCGTGCACCGCCTCGACCGGGGCACGTCGGGCGTCCTCGTGGCGGCGAAGAACGACGCCGCCCACGCGGCGCTCGCCGGGCAGTTCCACGACCACCGGGTGGAGCGCGTCTATCGGGCGCTGGTGCGAGGGGCTCCGCGGGCGGACCAGGGCCGCATGGAGCGCCCGGTGGGCCGTCATCCCCGCGATCGCAAGCGCATGTCCGTGCGCACGGAGTCGGGTCGCGCCGCGCGCACGAGCTGGCGCGTGGTGCGGCGCTTCCCGCGCTCGGGGGTGGTGTGGCTGGAGATCCGTCCCGAGACCGGGCGCACCCACCAGATCCGGGTGCATCTGGCCGCCGCGGGACTTCCGATCGTCGGCGATCCCGTCTACGGCCGCGCGCGCCACGAGGTGCCGGGGCTGACGCGGCCGGCCCTGCACGCGGCCGTGCTCGGCTTCGATCACCCGCGGACGGGGAAGCGCATGCGCTTCGAGGCACCGCTCCCGCCGGATCTTTGCGAGGCGCTCGCCCTGGTGGAGCGGCGCGAGGCCGGGGCCTGAGCACGGCATCCGGATTCCTGGTCCACCCGCTGCTCGAGGCGTGCGGGGTCGCCCACGGCTTCGGCACCCGCGACGCGCCGGAGCCGCCGGGTCTGGTACGCGTGCGTCAGGTGCACGGCGCGGCGGTGGTCCGGGTGCGCACGCCCGTTCGAGCGCAGCCACGCGAGGCGGACGCCCTGGTATCCGATGCGCCGGGCGTGGCGGTGGGCGTGGTCACCGCGGACTGCGTGCCGGTGCTGGCGGCGACGGAGCGCGGCGATGCGGTCTGCGCCGTTCACGTGGGATGGCGCGGGCTGGCCCGGGGCGTGGTGAGAGCGGCACTGGACGAGCTGGGCCGGATCGGGGCGGACGTGACGCGAGCGGCGGCGGTCGTGGGCCCGCACGTGGGTCCCTGCTGCTACGAGGTGGACGAGCCCGTCCTGGACGCGCTGGTGACGCACCTCTACGAGGGCCTGGGATGGGCCTTGAGACCCGCCCGTCCGGACCACTGGACGCTGGACCTGGGCTACCTGGTGCGTCTCGAGCTGCTGCACGCGGGCCTCGCCGCGGAGCGGGTCGCGGCCGTACCGAGCGCCTGCACCGCGTGCGATCCCCGGCGTTTCCACTCGTACCGCCGGGACGGGCCGGGGGCCGGGAGGATGGTGCACTTCGTGGCCGCCGTGCGTGGCGGCCTTGACACGGCCTCGGGCTCGCCGTAGGGTCTGCGATGCAGGCCCCGGTGAGGCCCTTCCGGAGCGGCCAGCATAGGCGGTGAACCGCCCCCCGTTCTGCCGCGTTTTCCAGTCAACTTTTCGGGCTGAACTTCCGAACGAGAAGCTAGAGCCGAGCCCTACGACGTCCCACGACCCCCGGGTATCCCCTCCCGGGCCCCCGCCGCCGAGACGGCTTCGCGCGCCGGAGACCCCCGACGCGAGAGAAACCCCAACGAGCCCAATTCGACCCCCCCAACCAACCCCATAAACACAAACCCCAGCAGGCGAGAGTCGACCGTGAGCATGGACAGACCGAGTGAACCCAACGTCCCCTCCGGCAATCGGGGCTCGCGCCGCG